>JBGQCE010000076.1:0-10028 GCA_041495185.1 Bradyrhizobium sp. | reverse complement strand
ACTACCCGATTGCGATTTTCATTGTCGCCATTCTGGTCGCCTATGTCGGAATGGTCTACGGGCCGATCGGCGCCTTCCTCGCTGAATTTTTCCCCAGCAGGATCCGCTACACGTCGGTATCGATGCCGTACATGATTGGCAACGGCTGGGGTGGCGGGTTGGTGCCCTTCATCACCACGGCGGCTTATACGGCGACGGGGAGTCTTGCCTATGCGCTGATCTACCCGATCGCAGTTCCTGCCGTGTGCCTCGTGCTCTCGCTGTTCCTGATGCCTGAGACTCGCAAAATGAGCATCTGGGATGATTCAGAAGAAAGGGCGCACTCGAAAAGCTAAGAATCTGAGGCAAGTGCGGGGCCCGTTCAGCCCCGCACTTTTTCTTCCTGAGAGACACCATAGGCGTCGACATCAGCACCGGTTCCGGCGTGAGTATTCAAAAGGGCTGACAATTTGGCCCTCAGCCTTCACAAGACAAGCCGGTCGCGGAGCAATCCGCGGCCGGCTTTGTTTTTAGCCGGTCGCGCCCGTAAATTGCAGCACGATCTCGCGGCGATGCGGGCGGGTGCGATGCTCGATCAGATAGATCGCCTGCCACGTTCCCAATGCGAGTTCGCTCTTGAGGACAGGGACGTGCAGCGAACTCGCCGTCAGCATGGTCTTGACATGCGCGGGCATGTCGTCCGGACCTTCGGTGTCATGGCGCCATCCGGCGTCTTCCGGCGCGAGCCGGTCGAGCGCCGTCATCAAATCGTCGAGCACCAACGGATCGGCGTTTTCCTGTATCGTCAGCGACGCCGAGGTATGGCGGATGAACAGCGTCACCGCGCCCTCGCGCGCGCCGGCGTCCGTTGCAAATTTCGCGATCTCGGCGGTGAGATCGACGAAGCCCGCGCCCGACGTTTGAACCGTCAGCAGCGATGATACGATGGTGTCCGCGCTGATCGTCGAGAGCGCGGTGCGGGACAGCGATTTGCGTAAAGTCATGGAGGCCTCGGTACAGATTGAGGGTTTCATCCTCATCCTGAGGAGCGGCGCCTTCGCCGCGTCTCGAAGGATGAGGACGAGGCACGAAAGATTCTGGGGCCTCATGGTTCGAGACGCGCAAGATGCGCTCCTCACCATGAGGGTCCCGCTTCAAATCCTGCCGGTAACATCTTTCTGCATCCGGTTGGCCATCTCGACCAGCCGCCGCCACGCCCGCTCCAGAAACGACATCACGCGATCCATGTCGCGATCGCTCGGCAGCGGAATTTCGATCTTGCGCTCGCCCTCGGCCACCTTGGGCTCGGGCTTTTTCAGCGAGTCGGTCTTCGGCAGCGCCTCGTCGATCTTGCCGGCAACCGTCGGCTCTTTCGCCGCCAGCTCTGCCTTGAGTTTTTCGTTGTCGGCCTGCAGCCTTCCGATTTCCGCATCAAGCGCTGCGCGTTCGTCAGGCGCGGCATAGCAGGCCCAGCCCGTGCCGGTGTTGCCGCAGGTGGAGATGGCGCCGGTCCTCGTATCGAGCCGGATCACCCCGTCAGCGACCGGCGACATCGCATAGCGGCCGTTCTCGGCGTCCGGCATCGATTCCGCGGTGGCGGCGCCGATTCCGCCAAGGCAAGAAACAACACAAGCAATCAACGCGGTGGCCGCGATAGAGGATGCGAATTTCGAGGGCGATGTCGCTGTCATCATGGGATACTCCGCCTCAAAACCGATAAAGCTTCCTTGTCCTGTGCTTTATCCCTACGCCTGCGACCGGTACGGCGCGCGGCCTGACTTCAACGCGTCCGCGAGCAATTCGATCCGATCCTGTCCCCAGAATACCTCGCCGTCGAGCACATAGACCGGCGATCCGAACACGTCGGCCGCCAGCGCATCCTGACGGTTTTGCTCGTAGGCCGCGCCGATCTCGTCGGATCCCGAACGCTCGACCAGCTGCTTGCCGGGAAGGCCGGTATCGTCGGCGATCTTAACCAGCGTTGCGGGATCGGCCAGATTGAGCTGGTCTTCCCACACCGCCGCATAGGCCCGCCGCAGAAATGCGTCGGGATCGCGGCCGGCCTCGACTGCCGCAATCACGACGCCATCGGCCAGTCTCGCGTTGAACGGCCAATTCGCCGGCTGAAGATGGAACTTCAGGCCGCGTTTGTCGCGCCAGCGCCGCAGCTCGACCATCCGATAACGCTGCCGTACCGGGTGGCGCTTCATCAGCGGCAGGCCGCCGGTTTCCGAGAACAGGTCGACCAGCACCACCGGCTTGTGATTCACTTTGACATCGTAGGTACTTGCAACGTCCCGAAACGATTTATGCCCGATATAGGCCCACGGGGATTGAAGCGAGAAATAGTAATCGACCTGGCGTGGCATGCGGGCTCCGGTGAGGGATTGGGATATCAGCGGTCATCCCAACAGACCCGCCAACGCGGCGCAAGATCGATCGGCGCTGCGGCCAGCTATTGCACTGCGGCGACGGCTCCGCGGCGCATTCGAATTCACCTGAATAAACCCAAGCGAATCAATGCACTAACTGGTTACGGCGCAATCTTGACTTGGCAAGATGCGATCAGTATGGTCCGCGCGGCTTTTGAGGGTGACGGGGCGTCATTTCCATCAACGTTGGCTTCGTTTCGGGTCTCCACAGCATGGCTGAAGGCACGAATGACGGCGAAAATGGAAGTCGCGATAGATCGTCCTCCGACGAAGCCGCGCTTTCCGCAAGGCTCGGAAGTCTGGATCACCGGTTGTCCGAAATTCGGGACAGCCGCAAGATCGGGACTGACCAACCCGGAGCTGGAAGCGGAGACGGAGCTGCCAGAGCCTCGGCGATGGCGCGCGGTTTCCGGCTTTCCTCGGAGTTGATCGCCGGCGTTGTCGTCGGAGCGGTGATTGGCTGGGGTTTCGACCGCTTGCTGTCGACATCGCCCTTTGGCCTCATTGTGTTCTTTCTGCTCGGCTTTGCAGCTGGCGTGATCAACGTAATGAGATCGGCGGGCGTGGCTCCGGACAAAACCGGCCGCTAGGAAGCGGAAAGCCCGGAACGAATTGATTGCAGAGCGCCGGCGTGGCCGGCGGTACCTTAGAGATGCCGCGCGGATGATCGATCCGATCCACCAGTTCAACATCGACAAGATCTTCACGATCGGCCACATCGGCAATCAGGAGATCGCCTTCACCAATTCGTCGGCCTACATGTTCGGCTCGGTGGCGCTGATATCGCTGCTGATGATCGGCGGCGTCGCCGGACGGCAGCTGGTGCCCGGGCGCATTCAGTCGATGGCCGAGCTGAGCTACGAATTCGTGGCCAACACCGTCAGAAGCAGCGCCGGCTCGGAAGGCATGAAGTTCTTCCCGCTGGTGTTCTCGCTGTTCATGTTCATCATGGTCTCGAACATGATCGGGATCATTCCCTACACGTTCACGGTTTCGAGCCACATTATCGTCACGGTGGCGCTGGCGCTGCTCGTGTTCTTTACCGTGCTGGTCTACGGCTTCTACAAGAACGGGCTGAAATTCTTCAAGCTGTTCGTACCCTCGGGCGTTCCGATGGTGATTCTGCCGCTGGTGGTGCTGATCGAGATCATCTCCTTCCTGTCGCGCCCGGTCTCGCACAGCGTGCGTCTGTTCGCCAATATGCTGGCCGGCCACATCACCCTGAAAGTGTTCGCAAGCTTCGTCACCATGCTGGGGGCGTTTGGCGTCGTCGGCTGGGCCGGCGCCATATTGCCACTGGCGCTGACGGTTGCGCTGACCGCGCTCGAACTACTGGTCGCGTTCCTCCAGGCCTACGTCTTCACCATCCTCACCTGCATCTACATCAACGATGCTATCCATCCGGGCCACTGATCCGGCCCGTCTCACCAACCTCAAGAAGGAGTTCGTTTCATGGATCCGATTGCCGCGAAGTACATTGGCGCTGGTATTGCCTGCATTGGCATGGGTGGCGCAGGCGCAGGCGTGGGCATCATCTTCGGCAACTATCTCGCCGCCGCGGTGCGCAATCCTTCGGCAGCCCAGGGCCAGTTCGGCAACCTGATTTTCGGCTTCGCCGTGACCGAAGCGCTCGGCATCTTCTCGCTGCTGATCGCGCTGCTGCTGCTGTTCGCGCTCTGATACCAGTATTTGGCCGAACAGGAGTAGCCCGTGGCTGAAAGTCATGGCGACGCCAAGGGCACGACCGCCCATACGGAGGCAGATGGCGGCCACAAGGCCCCGTTTCCGCCGTTCCAGAAGGACACCTTTGCTTCGCAACTGGTGTCGCTGCTGATCGCATTCGTCGCGCTCTATCTGATCGTCTCGCGAATTGCGCTGCCGCGCGTCGGCAGCCTGCTCGACGCGCGTCAGAACGCGATCGAGGGCGATCTGGCCGAGGCCCAGAAGCTGAAGGACGCCTCCGAGGGGGCTCTGAAGGCTTATGAAAGCGAACTGGCCGCGGCACGCTCCCGCGCGCAGGCGATCGGCACCGGGACCCGCGAAAAGCTGAACGCGGCATCGGAAGCCGAGCGCAAGACGCTGGAAGAGAAGCTGTCGCTAAAACTCGCCGAGGCTGAAAAAACCATCGCGGCGACCCGCGAGACCGCGATGAGCAACGTCCGTGGCATTGCCGCGGAGGCGGCCGCCGCGATCGTGCAACGGCTCACCGGCCTGGCTCCCGACGGCAAGTCCGTGGACAGCGCCGTTGACGCGTCCTTGAAGGGATAATTTCGATGTTCGCCGAACCGGAATTCTGGGTCGCCGTTGCCTTCGTCATCCTGATGGGCGTGTTCGCTTACTTCGGCATCCACCGCACGGTGCTGACGACGCTCGATCATCGCAGCGACCGCATCAAGGCCGAACTCGACGACGCCCGCCGCCTCAAGGAAGAGGCGGCCAAGCTGCTCGCGCAATACAAGGCCCGTCACGCCAGTGCGGAACGCGAGGCGGAGGACATCATCGCTTCCGCACAAGCCGAAGCCGAGCGCATCGCGACCGAGGCCAAGACCAAGATGGAAGATTTTGTCGCGCGGCGCACCAAGACCGCCGAGAACAAGATCGCGCTGGCCGAAGCCCAGGCGCTGGCCGACGTCCGTGCGGCCGCCGCCAACGCTGCGGTGACTGCTGCTTCCACCATCCTGTCGCAATCGGTAAAAGGCCAGATCGCCGACGATCTCTTGGCCAGGGGCATTGCCGAAGTTCGCGAAAAGCTGAACTGAACTGGTTCTGTCATGCCCCGCGAAAGCGGGGCATCCAGTACGCCGCGGCTTCTCGAATCAATCGCTGACGCCTGTGATTACTGGATCACCCGCTTTCGCGGGTGGTGACAATTGTATTTGGATCGGCGCGAGCGCGTCGCCTACTTCTTCTTCCTCGCCGGTCTCGCCGGCGGTTCCGGCTTCAGCGCCTGCGGATCGAAGCCGATATAGAAGATGTAGGAATCGCCGGTCGCGCCTGGAGGCACCGGATACACCAGGTCTTCCGCCACCAGACTGAACGGCACGCTGCCGGTTTCGTTCATCTGCACCGTCGTCCGATAGACTTTGGTGGCGATCGTCTTTTCCTGAATGCCGCCCTGCACCACCGCGACACGAAGCGGAATTTCGACCGTCGGCGGATTGCCGGCCGGGCCGGCGATGAGGCGGCCGAGAATGCCGATTCGCGCGGTGATCTGGTCGCCGGTTTGCGTGCAATCGCGCGCGGTGCGGGTGATCGTCGCCTGATAGCGCAGATCGTTGCCGACCGGCTGCTTGCCGGGCGCCGCCACCGCATAGGTCGACGCACCGGCGCGAATGCTCACGGGAGGGCAGCTCAGTTCATTGTCTACCGGCGGCGGCGGCGTCTCACCGACGGCCTGCGATTTCGAGCCGAACAGCTGGCTGAACCTGGTCCCGATCGAGGGGCTGGAATCGGAGGAGGCGCCGAACATGCTGCCGCCGCCGCACCCGGACAGAACGGCGCCCGCAACGGCAAGCGAAAGCGCGACGCGCCAGCGGCCTGCCCGACCGGCGCCCATCGTCCGCATCATCAGCCTGCTACGCATCATCCAGATGTCTCCAAGACGTCCCTACGCATTTTGGCGCGCGATCGAAGGGAGCACACGCCCGCGCGTTATAACAGCGCAATCTCGGCGAACCCAAGGCGTGCGCCGGAATCCCGAAACCGAGGGTTAACCGCGAAAATCCTCGTGCAGCAGGCCGAACAGCAGATGGTCCTGCCAGACCCCGTTGATGCAGAGATAGCGCCGCGCCAGTCCCTCGCGGCCGAAGCCGCATTTCTCCAGCACCCGGATCGACGGCGTGTTGGAGGGAATGCAGGCGGCCTCGATGCGGTGAAGGTTGAGCTCGCCGAACAGCGACGGCAGCAGCACGCGCAGCGCCGCCGTCATGTAGCCGCGATGGGCATGGGGTTGCCCGACCCAGTATCCGATCGTGCCGGCCTGCACGATGCCGCGGCGGACATTCGCCAGCGTGACGCCGCCGATCATGGCGCCGTCGGATTCCCGGAACACCAGGAACGGATAGGAACGGTCCGCGGACATGTCTTCGGCATAGCGACGCAACCGCCGCCGGAAGCCCGAGCGGGTCAGATCGTCGGACGGCCAGATCGGCTCCCAGGGTGTCAGATATTCCCGGCTGTAATCGCGTAAATGCGCCCATTGCAGAAAATCGGCCATCTGCGGTGCACGCAGCAACAGCCCATGGCCACGCGGGGCAAGCGCGGCCGGTCCGCTGGATGGCAAACGAAACAGGGCCATGTGCAATACTCCCCCGTGCCCGAACCTGATCGCAGCTCCAAGGCCTTCCCAAGGCCTTCAATGAAGCAGCGACTTCGCCTTCGACCTGGTCAATCCTTCCGCAAAAGCCACCGCCGTGTCCAGACCCCTGCCGCTGCCCAGCGCCACGACCGCCGGACGGCTGCGCGATAACAGCCCCCGCGCCGCATTTCGCGTCGATTCCACGCTCACGGCATCGATCCTGGCCACCAGCTCTTCCACCGTCAGCGGGCGTCCATAGGCCAGAACATGACGCGCCAGCTGTTCGGCGCGCGAGCTGCAGCTTTCCAGCGCCATCAACAGTCCCGCCTTCATCTGCGCCTTGGCGCGCGCGACTTCGGCTTCGGTCAAGGTCTCGACGGCATCGTTGATGACATCGACGATCACCTCCATCATCTCGGGCGCATCGGCCGGGTCGGTGCCGGTATAGAGCCCGAAAAACCCGGTGTCGGTATAGGGCGCATGGAAGGTGTAGATCGAGTAGCAAAGCCCGCGCTTTTCGCGCACTTCCTGGAACAGCCGCGACGACATTCCGCCGCCGAGCGTGTTGGTGAAAACCTGCAAGGAGAACAGCGACAGATCGGTCTGCGGCACGCCCTCCAGCGCCAGCGTCAGATGCGCCTGCTCGAGCTCGCGATGCACGACGCGGGAGCCGCCCTTGCCGAACATCGCCGGTTGCGGTTTTGGCGCGGGCGCGCCGTCGAAGCTTGAAAACCGCCGCGTCACCTCCTCGACCACCCGCTTGTGATCGACCGCGCCGGCCGCCGCCACCACCATGTCCGGACCGCGATAATGTGTCGAAAGATAGCCGTGCAGCGTATCGCGGTTGAAACCCTTCAGGGTCTTGGCCGTCCCCAGCAAGGAGCGCCCCATCGGCTGATCCGGGTAACACAATTCGTTGAGATGCTCGAACACCACGTCGTCGGGCGTATCCTGCGCAGCACCGATCTCCTGCACGATCACGCCCTTTTCGCGCTCCAGCTCGTCCGGCACGAAGGAGGGATTGGCGAGAATGTCGGAGAGCACATCTAACGCCAGCGGCACATCGGCCTTCATCACCCGCGCATAATAGGCGGTTGTCTCAGTGGAGGTACCGGCGTTGAGATCGCCGCCGACCGCTTCGATTTCCTCGACGATCTCGCGCGACGAGCGCCGCGTGGTGCCCTTGAACGCCATGTGTTCGAGCAGATGCGAGATGCCGTGCTCGTTGGGTTTTTCGTCGCGGCCGCCGACGCCGGCCCACACCCCGAGCGCCGCGGTTTCGAGATGTGGCATGGTATCGGTAATGACGGTGAGGCCGGAGGGAAGCTTGGTAACGTCGACGCTCATCCGGCAACTCCCTGCTTCGCGGCGCGGCTGACCGACATCACGAACTGTTCGACTTCAACCTGATCGTTCTTCATGACTTTGATGTGTTCGGGCCTGGTCATCAGACCCTCAAGCCAGGCCGGCAATTGCGGACGCACGCCGCAGGCGGCCTCCACCGCATCGGGAAATTTCGCGGCATGCGCGGTCGACAGCACGATGTTGGGGATCTTCGAATCCGAGGTATCGCGATCGGCCACCGCAAGCGCGACCGCGGTATGCGGATCGACGAGATCGCCGGCCTCGCGCCAGGCGGCGCGGATCGCAGCAGCGGTTTCGGTCTCATCGGCGCGCCCGGCGTCAAACTCCTCGCGAATCGCGGCCAATGTCGCGTCGGGCAGCACGAAACGGCCGGACTGCTTTAGGGACGCCATCAGCCGGCGAACTTCGGCCGCATCGCGTCCACAAGCCTCGAACAACAGCCGCTCGAAATTCGAGGACACCTGAATATCCATCGAGGGCGACGCCGTGGCGTGAACCTCGCGCACTTCATAGATGCCGGTCTTCAGCGTCCGCGGAAGAATGTCGTTGATATTGGCAGCGATCCGGAGCCAGCGGATCGGCAGCCCCATTCGCTTGGCGACGTAGCCCGCAAAAATGTCGCCGAAATTCCCGGTCGGCACGGTGAAATCCACGGTTCGCGCCGGCGCGCCGAGCGCGACCGCGGAGGTGAAATAATAAACCACCTGGGCCACGATCCGCGCCCAGTTGATGGAGTTGACGCCCGACAGCGCGACCGCGTCGCGAAAGCTGTGATGGTTGAACAGCCCCTTCACGATCGCCTGGCAATCATCGAAGGTGCCTTCGATGGCGAGCGCGTGAACGTTGGCAGCACCCGCCGTCGTCATCATCCGCCGCTGCACGTCGGAAATCCGGCCGTGCGGAAACAGCACGATCAGATCGACATTATCGAGACCCGCGAACGCATCGACCGCGGCGCCGCCGGTATCGCCCGAGGTTGCGACCACGATGGTGGTGCGCTGGGCGCGCTGCGCCAGCACATGATCCATCAGCCGTGAGATCAGCTGCATCGCCACGTCCTTGAACGCGAGCGTCGGGCCGTGAAACAGCTCCAGCACGAATTGATTGGGTCCGAACTGGTCAAGCGGAACCACGGCGGGATGGCGGAACGTGGCGTAGGCCTCATTCGCCATGCGGCCGAGATCGGCGTCGGAAATTTCACCGCCGACAAACGGGGCGATCACATCGACAGCGACTTCCCAATATGGCCGGCCGAAGAATCCGGCGATGACCTCCGGCGAAAGCTGCGGCCAGACTTCAGGCACGTAGAGGCCGCCGTCGCGGGCAAGCCCGGTCAGCATCACATCGCAGAAACCTAGAGCCGGGGCCTCCCCCCGCGTCGAAATGTACCGCGTCAAACCGCCCTCCAAAGGCCTAGGGCTTCCGCCAAGCCTTTGATATTGATCAATAATCTAACTTTGCCGATGGCGAAGTCGCGCGGCACCATAAAACGTTTTCAGGACAATGGGAAATGCCACAAGGGTGAGAATATCCGGGCATCTGATGCACAATTAGCCGTCATACCCCGCGCATTGTTCTGTCCGGGCTAAGCAGCATGCGGGGTATCCAGTACGCCGCGGCTTCTCGATTCCATCACTGACGTCTCTGGAATACT
The DNA here is from genome assembly GCA_041495185.1 of Bradyrhizobium sp. GTDB lineage: Bacteria > Pseudomonadota > Alphaproteobacteria > Rhizobiales > Xanthobacteraceae > Bradyrhizobium. The sequence continues at coordinate 301 of JBGQCE010000076.1, read as the reverse complement.
GGATCGTCCGCTTTCGCGGACGATGACCACCGGTGGGTGTTGACGCGCGTTCGCGATCCCGCGGCACGATATGCCCGAGTTGCGTGAACGATTCGCACCCCGAGAAAATCAGAGGGCGCGGGGAATGCCGGGTGCCCACTGCACCCGCAGCCTCGCGTGCAAAATGGAAACAAGCACACGAGCAAAGTCACCACGGGTCCACCGGAACGCCCGACATTCCCTGCGCAATGGTTTTAACGGTTTGCTTCGTGCTCTCCCCGGTGATCGGGCTTTTTTGTCACCGTCATCGGCGGATATGGTT
>JBGQCE010000075.1:0-10045 GCA_041495185.1 Bradyrhizobium sp. | reverse complement strand
GACTACAACAATATCGCTACTCTCAGCGCCGAGGAGCTGGCGCGGCGGCGGCGCGAATTCGATGCCCAGAAGGAAATCGCGCGCGGATTGCGCGAAAGCGTGGCGTAAAAGTACCGGGAATCGGCAATTTGCCGGCCATCATCGGTTTACGTTAACGCGGCATTTTGCCGGACGCGGCCTTTCGCGCGCGGCGAAGCGGCGTAAAGTCCTCCCGCTTTATCGGGAGTATTATCGATGCTGGATCGACGCGAGAGCGCGCGCGACAAGGTTATTTATGGCGGCGTTGCCGAAATCGGCGAACGCGGCGCGACCCGGGATTGCGTCGTCCGCAATATCTCCGAAAAAGGCGCCAACCTCGAATTCAGCAACGTCATCAAGCTCCCAAAAGAGAGGATATCGCTGACGATCGCGCGAAAAGGCCGCTCCTTCCTCGCCAGGGTCATCTGGTGGCGCGACAATTTCGTCGGCGTCGCCTTCAGCTCGGATACTTCATCCGAACTGCCGGTCTCCGATCTCGAGGAGCGGCTGCGCAAGAGTGAGCAGAAAAAGCGCCAGCTACAGCGCCGCATCAAGGAGCTGATCGAAGGCTGAGTGCGAGCGACGCCTGACCGGGGCGCGGGAAACGCCGGCTGTACTTCCATCTAAAATTTTCCGAGCCGCGGCGATCAGTCATTTTTCTGCAACGATCCTGACGCCGCCTAGTTCACGTTTTTGAATCAAATCAACAAACCGGATATAGGACTCGTGGAAGGCATCATGCCCCATCGGGGTCCCGGCTTTTCGCGCCTCATCACGTAGCCGTTGATACATCGCAAGCCGATCCTTGAGTATCGGTCCCCATTCGCTCGTCAGGTCTGTGACCGATATGACGTCGAACCCTGCAGCCTCCACTTGCGTTCTATAACTCTGCATATTCCGGAGGGGTTGGATCGACATTCCATCCCACATTAGCTGGGCGTCCACGCTGGCAAGTGGCTTATGCGCAATCCAGTCTGTGAACGCCAGGCGTCCGCCTTTTCTAAGTATCCGGTACGCCTGGGACAATGCTCGTTTGTGATCAGGTATGTGGCAAAAGGATTCCTGGCTGACGACGGCGTCCATACTTCCATCTGCCAGGGGTACGTCCATAACGTTGCCATGCAGAACGCGAGCGGTATGCTGAAGACCAACGCGCCTTGTAAGCTCCTCCGCTCCGGCGACGCGCGCCGGAGTGAGCTCAATTCCCGTCACGTCCGCGCCATACCGGTGCGCCAAGTAACGCGCGGTGCCTCCCAGACCGGCACAGAAATCTGCTACCCGAGCGCCCTTGCCGATCATCGCCCCGCGAGCCAATTGGTCAGTCGCCTGAAGGCCGCCGTAGTGATCCTGGTCGTGCGGAAACAGGTCTTCCGGACGCAATCCATCGAGATGGCCTCGACTTGCAGTTAGCTTGGAAAGAATGATTTCACAGGAAATTGGATGTTGATTGTAGAAATACAGGGTTTGCTCCGTAACGCGGTCCATAAAGCACCTCCCAAATTTTGAAGCACAACTTGATGTGCGCCGCTCTCAGAAGCTCAAAATTGCTTCTTTCACAGAGCGCCCCTTTTGGCGGTTCGAGTCCTTCTGAGTCATTAGTGTTTCTGAATGGAATCGATGTTCATTCGGGTATATCAGCTGAGCACGTGCCGCCAACGGGAACACGACTGCAACGCCTTCAAAGAGCGTGATGAACTCGCGCCGCCGCATATGACCCCACCAAAAGTGTGTGACCCACGCAACTCGCAGACTAGCGCAGCCTCAAACACCCCGCCAGCAATTCATTCGTGCCTTAAACAGCGGCGGAACGCGGCATTTGTCTCACTTCCGCAGATTTGCTTCACGCCACAAGCGCTACGTTCCGGAACGCCTTCACAAGCGATCGTTCCAGCTTTCCGTCCATACCGCACAGGATTTTGTAGGCGTCCTGGCGGAGCATTGGCGGTCTGTACGGCCTAACCTCAATCAGGGCGGCGAAGATATCGGAGATCGTCAGCAATCTTACCAGATCGGAAATCTCCGGCGCCGTCAGTCCGTCGGGATAACCTGAACCGTCCAGGTATTCGTGGTGGTGTCTCACGCCGTCAAGAATCTCCGGGCCCATGCCTGGGATATCCTTCAATAAGTCATACCCAATCGTCGGATGGCGTTTCATGATCTCTTCTTCGCCCGGGTCAAGGCGTCCGGGCTTGTCGAGAATCGATAAGGGAATATGGGCTTTCCCGAGGTCATGGAAGGTGGCTGCCATTCCGAGTCGCCTTACGTCCGGACTGGCAAACCCGATATCCAGGGCAAAGCCGACTGCCACTCCCGTCACAAGCAGACAATGCTGGAACGTTCCTTCATGATAGCGGCGCACCTCTTCAAGCCACGGGGTAAGCCCGTTTTGCATGATGCTATTGATGATCTGTGATGTGGCGCGCTCGGCATCTGAAAGCTTTATCGCTTTGCCGGCCCGTACGGCCGAAAACATCGACGCGAACGCCGCCGCGCTATCTGTAATCTCGGGTGGGGCAACGGCTGCTTTCGCCGCCTTCTCCGCGACTTCGATCTCCGCCAGTTTGAATATGATTTCTCTGGGACGCGAAACCACGGAAGTCGCTCCGAGCGCGTAGGCCTGCGCAACCATGGAACGAAGGTGGTTCTGGACGACAAACAGCTTTTCAGAAATGCGACTCAGCTTCTGTAAAACAAGCCTGATCTGTTCAACCCGAACCTCCTTACGCAGGTCCGCGTCAACCATCAGCACGCCGTTCGAGCTGATTTGCGTATCGCCAGCTCCCAACAGCTGGGGGACAATATGATATCGCGGCTCCAGCATCGCGCGGATGGCCGGTATCTTGGTAGGTTCGTCGGTGACGAAATGAACAAGCATTTCAAATACCGGACTGCAAAAAAAGAAGTCGCGACCCTTGAATTTCAAAGCGATAACGTACGAGGACTTCCCTAACCGCGGGCTAACAAGCTCTCTCCTCGCAAGCGACCGTCACGCTGCATTGCCGCCTGAGTCCGTTTTGGCTCATTTGCGTCGATTTCGGGTTGTCCGCCATCAAAAGGACGGCGGTCTTGCGACGCGCCGCCCCTTCAATTCGAAATATTAACTTCCGCTTGACCAGCGACCTCGCGCGGCCAGGCCCTTAGACCCGCCGCCGGGACCGCCAGGTTTCGTCTTGCGTGCCCACGCGGGTCACCGCTGTTTGCTTCGCCATACCCGCCGGGTGCCCGTCCGCATGGGCCCCATCGTCACGCCTTGCGGAGTGGCAAGACCAGCACCGCCAGTATGACGGCCACAAGGGCGAGCGCCGGAACATCGCCGATCAAGTGACCGGTGTGTTCTCCACCGCTTAGGGATTGCACCCCCATGATCCCGGCGTGGACAAGGCTTGACCAGATGGTGAACCAGATCAGGCTGAGATGCCCTCGCGGATCCCGCGATGCCAGCAACAGGAAAACGCCCAGGGTCGCGTAGACGCCGACGATCATCATGAAATACTGGGATTCATAGGGGGCACCGTGATGCCAGGCCCAGCCGGACGGCCAGATGATCGCCAATGGGTAGACGAGAAGAAACGCGGCACCGCATGCCACAAGCGCATATCCAAGCAGCGACTCTCGATTGCGCATATCGACTACTCCCTTTAAATTAGCAATGTCATTTTAAACGATGACTGTCCTCCAATCAGGCGGAGCAAGCATGGCGCGCGCCAAGGATACGCCATCCGGGGTAAGTCCACCACGGGTCAAACGCTTCTGTCACTTCCGCTCAGCGCGTCGGTAATGTCTTCCACAGAGCAGAAAAATATCATAGCCTTGATGTCTTCGCGCTCCGTGAGTTTCGACCATGCGATCCCGCGTAAGAAAATTTGCCCACGTCCTGGAACGCATTGGGCTGGCGATGGCTGGAGCGGCCAGCGGACTGTTTGTTGCCGCCCATGTGGGGTCCAGCATCGCGGCGCTCACTTCCCAGGGTTTTATAGTCATCATGATGATTGGTGGCGCAATCGGGTTTTACCTGGGAATTGATACTCCCCCTCTCGCTTTTCATGGACCAGATGGTGAGCCTGCAAAAGGCGGTTCCGGCGGAAAGGTTGACGCTGCGGAATTTCTCAGTGCGGTAGGCACATTCCTCGCTGCGTTGACGGCTTTTGTATCGGTCAGTGTCATTGTGTTTCGCGAAAATCCGCGCATCTTCTGGACAATATTGATAATGGTGGGATGGGTAGTTGGCGTGATGATGCAAATCATTGCCGGAGCCATTGCACGCTCCCGGACCTGATCGTCGCTTTCGCCTCATTTCCGCATTATGCGCAAACTTCGCGCGAGCTTATCCCAATGTCCGCTTTATAGCAGCAACGGAAGTCGCCGCTTCCTCGCATTCATGACATCGCGCATCAAAAAAGCCGGCGGTCTTGCGCCCTGCCGGCTTCTCAATTCGCAATATCAGCGGCTCACACCTTGACCAGCGGACCTCGTGAGGCCTTGGACCCGCCGCCGGGACCGCTCGGTTTCGGCTTGCGCGGCACGGTGCGCTTGCGCGTGCCAGGCAATTTCTCCGGCTTCGGCGTCACCGGCCCTTCGACATATTCGAAGCCGATTTTTTCTGCACCAGCTTCGGCGCTCGCCTCGTCTTTCACCAGCACGACACGAACGTGACCGCCGCCCTTGAGCTTGCCGAACAGCACTTCATCCGCCAGCGGCTTCTTGATGTGCTCCTGGATCACGCGCGCCATTGGGCGCGCGCCCATCTGCTCGTCATAGCCGTGCTGGATCAGCCACGCTTTCGCCGGCTCGGACAATTCGATGGTGACGTCGCGGTCGGCGAGCTGCGCCTCGAGTTGCAGCACGAACTTCTCCACCACCATGCCGATCACCTCGGCATTGAGATGCGCGAACGAAATGATGGCATCCAGCCGGTTGCGGAATTCAGGCGCAAACTGGCGATTGATCGCCTCGTGATCGTCGCCTTCCCGCTTGTTGCGCGTGAAGCCGAACGCCTGCCGCGCGAGATCGGCGGCACCGGCATTCGTGGTCATGATCAAGATGACGTTGCGGAAATTGACCGGCTTGCCGTTGTGGTCGGTGAGCCGGCCGTGATCCATGATCTGCAGCAGCACGTTGTAGAGGTCCGGATGCGCCTTTTCGATTTCGTCGAGCAACACCACGCAATGCGGATGCTGATCGACGCCGTCGGTGAGCAGGCCGCCCTGGTCGAAGCCGACATAGCCCGGAGGCGCGCCGATCAGGCGCGACACGGTGTGCCGCTCCATATATTCCGACATGTCGAAGCGGATCAGCTCGACGCCCAGCGAGGCCGCAAGCTGTTTTGCGACTTCGGTCTTGCCGACGCCGGTCGGGCCCGAGAACAGATAGGAGCCGATCGGCTTCTCCGGCTCGCGCAACCCTGCCCGCGCCAGCTTGATCGATGCCGAAAGCGCCTCGATCGCCTTCTCCTGGCCGAACACCACGCGTTTTAGCGTCTGTTCGAGATGTTTCAAAACCTCGGCATCGTCCTTCGACACGCTCTTGGGCGGAATCCGCGCCATGGTCGCGATCGTGGTCTCGATTTCCTTGATGCCGATGATCTTCTTGCGCTTGTTCTCCGCGACCAGCATCTGCGCCGCACCTGACTCATCGATCACGTCGATTGCCTTGTCCGGCAGTTTGCGGTCGTGGATGTAACGCGACGACAGCTGCACCGCGGCCTCGATGGCCTCGTTGGTATATTTCAGCCGATGGTAGTCCTCGAAATAGGGTTTCAGACCCTTGAGGATCGCGATCGCGTCCTCGACCGTTGGCTCATTGATGTCGATCTTCTGGAACCGGCGCACCAGCGCGCGGTCCTTCTCAAAGTGCTGGCGATATTCCTTGTAAGTCGTTGAGCCCATGCAGCGGATGGTGCCCGATGCCAGCGCCGGCTTTAACAGATTGGACGCGTCCATCGCGCCGCCGGACGTAGCGCCAGCGCCGATCACGGTGTGAATTTCGTCGATGAACAGGATGGCGTTCGGATGCGCCTCGAGTTCCTTGAGCACCTGCTTCAACCGCTCCTCGAAATCGCCGCGATAGCGGGTGCCTGCCAGCAAGGTACCCATGTCCAGCGAGAACACGGTTGCCGCCGACAATACTTCCGGGACTTCGCTGTCGACGATGCGTTTGGCAAGTCCTTCCGCGATCGCGGTCTTGCCGACGCCGGCTTCGCCGACGAACAGCGGATTGTTCTTCTGCCGGCGGCACAGCACCTGGATGGCACGGTTGATCTCGGAATTTCGTCCGATCACCGGATCAATCTTGCCGTCACGCGCCTTCTTGTTGAGGTTCACGCAGTAAGTATCGAGCGCCTCGCCCTTCTTCTTGGAATCCTCGTTGCCTTTGGTTTCGGTCTCTTCGTCGACACCGCGGACGGGGCGCGCTTCCGACACGCCGGGCCGCTTGGCGATGCCGTGACTGATGTAATTGACCGCGTCGTAGCGGGTCATGTCCTGCTCCTGCAGGAAATAGGCGGCATGGCTCTCGCGCTCGGCGAAGATCGCGATCAGCACGTTGGCGCCGGTGACTTCCTCGCGGCCGGACGACTGGACGTGAATCACCGCGCGCTGGATCACGCGCTGAAAGCCCGCGGTCGGCTTGGCATCGTCGGCCCCGTCGGTGACCAGATTCTCGAACTCGGTCTCGAGATAGTTGACGAGACTGGTGCGCAGCTTGTCGAGATCGACGCTGCAGGCGCGCATCACGGCGGCCGCATCCGAATCATCGATCAGCGACAGCAAGAGGTGTTCAAGCGTCGCATATTGATGATGACGCTCGTTTGCAATCGCCAGCGCACGATGCAGGGATTGTTCAAGGCTCTGGGAAAAAGTCGGCATTCGCGTCCTCTATAGGCCCCCGCCATCATGATCGCCGTTGCCCGATCAGGCAACAACAACCTTTGTCATATAGTTACACCCAATCGCGGCGAAAGACCGGTTCCCGCTAATCGTTACGCCCGAACCGTACGCTTGACCGATCCATCGCATTCTTGATGCAAAACCCGTTCCCATTTTGGCGGATTTCGCGCGGCGCTACTTTTTTTCCATCACGCATTGCAGGGGATGCTGGTGCTTGCGCGCAAAATCCATCACTTGCGTGACCTTGGTCTCGGCGATCTCGTAGGTGAACACCCCGCACTCGCCTATTCCATGATGATGGACGTGGAGCATGATCTTGGTCGCGGCTTCGACATCCTTCTGGAAAAACTTCTCCAGCACATGAACGACAAATTCCATCGGCGTGTAATCGTCGTTCAGTATTAGGACACGATAGAGATTCGGGCGTTTTGTCTTCGGCTTGACCTTGGCGATGACCGACGTGGCCGGGCCGCCGGTGCCCCCGGCGCGGTTGTCATCGTTGCCCATTCGGGGAGCGGGTGCGGCCACAGCGGCAGGCGCGGACGAACCGGATCTGGAGGTTAATTGCAGCATGGCACAGGCGTTCGAAATCCCCACAGGAAACCGGACAGCGACCGGGTGATGTCCTCCTTGCGGAGCCATCTTAACGAGTTCCCGGACACGCTTACCAGATCGCCGCTCCTGGCCGGCCCGACCCCACCAGCTGGATCGGTTGAGCCAGAATATGGGTCCGCCTTGGGCTCCCCGCAAGCGCACAAATATCGCTCAAATGCGGCCCGTGGCAGGCCTGATTCCAGGTTCGACAATCTGCCCTAGGTTAATCAATCCTGTCGGATTTGACAAAACAAGACGACCCGCCGCTGGCGGCCATTGATGATGGCAAACGCCTTCGGCAACCGATTCGCTATTTGCGCAGCTATTGACCGGTTTTTCTCGGATCCGACGTCGAGTGTGCTTGCAATATTGCGTGAGCGGATCGCAGAATTTCTATCTGCCATATTCCGCAAGCCAGGTGATATCAGCCTGCAACTCGATCGGAACGTCGCGGTCGAAGTTGCGCGTCGCGCGCTCTCAAATTCGCAAACAAGAAAAAGCCCGGCTGCAACAGCCGGGCTTTTGATTCTCGAAGAAAGCGTTGAAGTTAAGCCGTCGCGGCCGGGGTGAACTTCGCGACGATGCCTTCCAGCGGTTTGAAGGTCTGCTTGGCGAGATCGGTATAGAGCCCCGCAATCTTCTGCGACTCGGCGACGAAAGTCTCATAAGCCGACTTCGCGAATTCGGTCTGCACTTCGATCGCCTTGTCCAGCGACTTCACGCCGGACAGCTTCTCGACGAACGACTTGGTGTCTTCAAACGACTTCTTGGTGTAATCGCCATAGGCGGTGGCGATTGCCTGAAGGCCGTTCTGAACGGTGGTTGCCGAAGCAACGACAGTCTCGAAGTGTTCTTTGCCGTAACTCTGAATGTCTTGAACCTTGATCATAGTGGTGTCCTTCCCAGACTGATGTGAAACGATCTGCCGGGAGGTCCCGGCTCCCTGACGCCTTCCACATATAGTGCGGCGCACAAAAAAGTCAAGAATATTTGTGCGACGCACAAATGACGGGGATTCGCTGTTAATAGCGGGGGATTTTGCAAGGGTTGCTTAATCTTTTGGAAACCGCGGACACCTAACCTGATTTCCAGGCATGTCCGCGTTCCGGGCAGGCAACCGAAAAACCGTTTGTGTACAGTCTCTTAGCTAGAATAGCAGCCTGAACGGCCATTCGGCTGGAAATACCCGGTCGGATCGAGCAGTTTGTGCAGGGAAACGTCGCCGCCGTTGGGCATAATTTGGCCTCACGAACCGGTGATCAAGACAGAAATTGGGACGGGGAAGTTCATGCTTCGTACAATCTTGGCTTCCTCGCACGTTTTGCGGGTTGGTTTTTTCGGCCTGGTCACGATTACATCAGCGGTAATTTTCACAAGCGATAGCGCCGACGCGCGCCGTTACCGGCATCGTCACTATGCGCATCATGTGCGCCATCACCACGTCGCGCGCGAAAGCTACAGCCCGGCATTCTCCTCCATCATCGTCGACGGCAATTCCGGCGCCACGCTTTCCGCCAGCAGCCCCGACGCCAGCCGTCACCCCGCCTCGCTCACCAAGATCATGACGCTCTATCTGCTGTTCGAGCGCCTCGATTCCGGCAAGATGAAGCTCGACAGCGAAATGGAGGTTTCCGAACACGCCTCCGAGCAGGCTCCCACCAAACTCGGCCTGCGCCCCGGCCAGACCATCCGCGTCGAAGACGCCATCAAGGGGCTGGTTACGCGCTCGGCCAACGACGCCGCCGTCGTGATCGCGGAAACCATCGGCGGCGATGAAAGCGATTTCGCCAAGCTGATGACCCGCAAGGCGCGCTCGCTCGGCATGACCAGGACGGTTTATCGCAACGCCTCCGGCCTGCCCGACGACGAACAGGTGACGACGGCGCGCGATCAATCGACGCTCGGCCGCGCCATCCAGGACCGTTTCCCGCGCTATTATCGCTATTTCTCGACGACCACGTTCAATTACCACGGTCATTCGATCCGCAACCACAATCGCCTGCTCGGCAGTGTCGAGGGCGTCGACGGCATCAAGACCGGCTACACCCGCGCCTCGGGCTTCAATCTCGTGACCTCGATGCGCCGCGGCAACCGCCACCTCGTCGGCGTCGTGCTGGGAGGCCGCAGCGGCGGGTCGCGCGACGCCATCATGCGCAACCTGCTTGCCGAAAATCTCGAAAAGGCCGCAACCAAACGTATCGTTGCGGCAATCACCGAGCGCAAAGCGTCGGACGCCAACGCGGATGTTGCGGAAGCCGAAGCCGAGTCACGGCCGACGCAGATGGTTCAGGCCCAGGGCGCGGTTCAAGTCGCGTCAGCATCAACCGAGCCCGCAGCAGCGCCGCCGGTTCGTTCGGCTGCGCCGGTTACCCGATCGATCTTGGCCGCCGCCACCGCGGCTGTACCGCCGCAAGCCAAGGCCGAGCCCGCCCCGCTGACGAACGGCGTGATTCAAACCCAACCCATCGCCGCGATCCCCGGTTCGTCCGAACCGATGAAGCCCGTCAAGGTCAAGACCGTCCAGGTCAAGGCCGGACAAATGAAGCTAG
>JBGQCE010000074.1:0-10110 GCA_041495185.1 Bradyrhizobium sp. | reverse complement strand
GCGGCCGTTGCCGTCATCGGCATTCGCCTCGAACGCGCGTCTCGCCGTCTCCACTGCCGCGTGGGCTACCTCCAATTCGGTGAGTTCACAGCCCCGAGCGAGGTGTTCGACTGCATTGCGATAGAGATTGCGCGACGGGAAATCCATTTGCTCGAAGGCGCTGCCGGCTTTGAAGACGTCATCGACCAGGCTGACGCGCTCGAACAACTCCGTCCAATCGATGTCGGTGATGAGGCGCATGCTGGTGATGATGTTACGCACTGTGACGCTGCCGGCGACCTGCCTCTGATGCTCGCCACGGACGACGGCTTCGGCAGTCGTTCCCTGCCGGGCCAGTTGCTCGTCGAGCCACTCTAACGCCGGCGCAATGCTGGGATCCTGATCGCGCAACCGATGGACCAACTGCATGAGAAAACTGTCTGGGAACGTTGTCTGTGGATGCGGCGGAAGGACGGCCTCGGCTGGCTCGACGACGCGGCCGCCAGTCCCCAGCAACCGGTCCGCCACGACGTCCGCGGCGCCGCGCCCGGCTCGGCTGTCGACGACGCGCTCGGCGATCCGCCTGAGGTTCTCGACGAGCACGATGCGCAGGGTGGTCGCTACCGCCCACAGTTCGCCAATGCTTAGCGGCTGCACTTCCTGATAGGCGCGCAGGTAGCGGCGCAGCACCTCCGGGTCGAAGAGGCTGTCGGTGTGGGCCACGTACGCCCAAGCCACGCCGAGCACGCGCGGATACCCCGCGAAGGGTCCGCTGGCGAGCTTGGGCAGCTGCCGATAGTAGCCGGACGGTAGATCGACCCGGACCTCGCGGATCTGCTTCTCGACCACATGAAAATTGTCGATCAGCCACTCGGCCGTGGGGGTGATGGGCGCCCCCGCATCGACAGCCTTGGCGACGTCGCGGTAGGCGGCCAAGAGCACAGCCTGATTGTCGGCAAGCCTCATCGACAATGAGGCGCCCTTCACATAGCCGGGCGTCACGGCCTGCGCGGTGGCAAGGCTATGCGCGTGTTCTTCAAGCCGCTCGACACTAAACAGCTCGGCCCGGATGGGAGCTCCGTCGTCCCACGGCGGGGACGGCCCACGTGCCCCCTGCCATCGCCGAAACTGCAAGTTCAGCACACTCCTGAGGCGCGGTCTGCGCCGGCCCGTGAAGTCATCGATCTCGACAAGCATGGTCTTTCGCGGCCCCTTCAACGTGGGCCTGGCCGCTGGCCACGCCAGCGTCCCACACTCCCACCATCCTTCGCGAGTAGCCTCAAGCCGAGACGGAACTTGTGTCCGTGGTCTTCGTAAGCGGCTCGCTCGGGACGGCACCCTCGACAATTACTTCTGCGCACTCGCCATGGCAGCGGATGGCGCGGGCCAAACAGTTCGCCTCACGGATCGCCAAATCTCTCGACCAGAAGGGCGTCATCATCCGTTCATCCATCCGGATGGCCCAGCCGTGCTGCTCTTTGACAACGTTAAATGTGATCATCTCATGTCACCGCGAATGGGCTGCAAGCAATTCCGTGCTTCGCTACCTCACTATGCGCCGGACGATCGGAACCGCAGTTGGCAGTCCATTCAACATCAGGGAGAATCGGCGGCGTTGATCTACGTCAAATGTTCCGGTGGCTCCGGTTCCTCGCGCGATACTGATCCAGTCTCCATCAAACTCAAGCGCCGGCACCGTCCGGGGCTTTTTTGTGCTGCATCAATCCGGACTGATGAGAGGTGACCCTTCGAAACGTGCTTGGTCACTTCTGTTGTGGCACAAAGCGGACCTGATCTTCGTCGGGATGAATGTCCGCCGTTGAGAAAAGAGCGGACATCGACGTTCCATAACATCTGTACGCGGAAAGTGGGGCGCCGAACGTGTGCCGTGACGGGTCCGTCCGAGACCTGAACGCCCGGCAAGGTATGTAGCTTGAGCGAGATCGGATGATGGTCGGAAGACCCGCGCGCCAGCACCCGAGCATAGGAACAGCGCAAACCTCGCGCCATGCAACGATCGAGGCGGAAGGAAATGATGTCGTTCGGACTGTGTGTGGATTGGCGCGGCCCGACATCCTTGAAGCCGGCAAGCTTGATCGGCCCGACCGCGTTGTAGTCGCCGACAATGGCCGCCGGACCGTCGAGGGCATTTGCGATGTGCACCAGTTGCCACCGGTTCAGGAACTGGCCGTGCGAAAGATGCACGTTGGCGAAAGCCACGTCACCCAGGTGCACGATTTGTGCGACGCGAGGCGGCACGCGACCGGGCACCTGCGAAACCGGCAGGCGTAGCGCATAGGGCCGCAGCAATGGATGCGGGCTCCACACAGCCAGACCGTAAATGCGGCCTTCCAGCGGTTCGCGGAAAAAATATCCGCCGACCAGGGCCGGTAGATCCGCCATTTCCTCGATCGCTTCCTGCAAGAAGAGAAGGTCGGGATGATGTCGCTCGACGAGAGCGGCTACATCCTCTACCCCCGCGCCAGTCAAACGCAACAAGTTCCAGCTTATGACTTTCAAGTTTCTATTCCCGGCTGGCCCTCTTCAGTTCTCAAGTTCCGGTCTCCCGAATGACACTCGAAGTCAGGCGATGTGCCGCGGCGCCCGCTGGCACTAAGGGGGGATGCGCCGGCTTATCTGGCTTGGGAATCCCTATGCCAGGTTGCCAAAATTCACCGGACCGGGTTTCGTTGCCGTTCTTAATTCGCATTCTCCGCCATTGACCGGAAATAGTGTTCGGCGTGCTGGTAGTAATTCTCCGCCGCGATCCGGTCTCCGGTCAGAGCTTCGGCGCGGGCCAGGACCAGGTAGCGTTCATAGTTCCTTTGTGCGTTTTGAGAGTTTCTCGCCTGGGCGCGGGGATGTCCGGGAGATTCAGTTCTCCGTGACTTGGATCTTCGCGGCGTTGCATTGGTCATAGGTTTCGTATTTGGGCGCGGCTGTGCTGCCGCTGGTTTAAGTTCAAGAATGTTTTTCATGTTAGTCCGTATGCCGCCACCGGCGGAGGCCGTGCGACGTTCGTTCGAGGAATTGTCGAATACCACGCAGTCGATGGGCACGCTGCGGCGCAGCGATCAAACTTCGACGGGTACAGGAGGTTGGGCTCGGCACTCGATCAAGAACACAGAGAACTGGCCGAACAGATCCGGATCGACTGAACTTATATAGGAGAGCAAAGTGGCGATTTCAAGTTGCCGGATGGAGGCGCCGTCGGCTCCGGCTCAACAGCGTGCTCCGCCAAGGTCGCTTTATTGATTGCACGGCTTCAGAATCTTCATTGCCGTTTCCGCTTCGGCCCGCGTCTTAAAAATCGTGTCGCTGGCAAGGGTGATGTTCGGCGTATCGGTATGAGGCATCTTGGTGCAGTTCTTCGTCAAGGAATTCAGGACAACGTAAAATGCGGGTACCTGTGTGTACCGAAAACCTTATCTGTGTTGATGAGGTGACGGAATCGCCTAAGCTGGCAGAATGATCGGGCTACACGCCCTTCCACACGTTCGCGGTTGAGCCGCTACGACCTCCTAAGTTTCGGTTGTTGTGCCGGCGAGGTTCCAAATTCCTGGAGCGTACGCAGGAAAGTTATCGCGTCTTCCCGGCTCAACATGCCGATGACATGCTGATCCCGGATGACGGGCATTTGGTTGACTCCATTCCGGTCCATCTTCTGGAGGGCGGACCACAGCTCGGTATCAGGATCGGTGCATTTTAACTGTTCTAACGGAAGCATGACCTGAGCGGCGCTTGTCGTCGCCCATTCGGGACGCGGCACTTCTTTGATCTGATGCAAGGTTATCAAACCAACGGTTTTGTCTCCTCGGTTAACGAGGAAACTGCGTTGCCCGCCACCGAGGATCTGCTCGTCTACCAATTGCTGGAGCGTCAGATCTTCCGGAATAACGGCGCAATGCGTACTCATGGCTTGCGAAACGCGATGGCCCGTCAGCAGACCCCGAAACGTCGCCTGCTGTATCTGGACGGAAGCCGCGTTGTCGAGGAACCAGCCGATGAACGCAACCCAAAGCCCCCCACCAAAATTGCCGCTGAACATCTGCCAGACACCGGCAAAGATGAGCAAGAAGGCAAAAAACCGACCGACGTTTGCTGCGATGAGGGTCGACCGGCCCATGTTTCCTGTGATCGCCCACACGATGGCTCGGAAGACGCGACCACCATCGAGTGGGTACCCGGGTATCAGGTTGAACAGCACCAAGGCCATATTGATGTAGGCTAGATACTTGGCCAAACCCAAGAGGGGCTCCATGCCAGCAATCAATGGTTGTGCCGCGTAGAAAAAGACCGCCAACGCGAGACTGACGAGCGGGCCTGCGATCGCAATAAAAAACTCGGCGATGGCGCTAGGCGGTTCCGCCCCGATCTGAGCAACACCCCCGAAGAGGAAAAGCGTAATACTGCGCACCGGAATTTTGTACCGCAGCGCCACCACAGAATGCCCGAGTTCATGCAGCAGCACGCTCACAAAGAGCATAATGGCCGTTACCGCGCCCATCAACCAGTACAGCAACGGCGACCAGTGCTTGAATTCGTCGGGATAGTAGCTATCCGCAAGCATCCAAGTGAGCAGCGCAAAGATCACAAACCAAGAGTAATCCAAACCAATCTGAATCCCGAAGATCTTGCCTAACGGGATGCTATGTTGGGTCATGAGAGTTCTCCCTCACTCATGTTCGGCAAGCAGCACTTGCCGCAGGCTGTTGCGGATGCCATCACGGGCACCGTCATGACGTTCGTGGGACTGCCTTGACTCATGCCGTTGCCTTGGTGGCAGATGCTTGCGGTATTTATTTATGCCATGGTGTCTCGTGTCTGGTCCTGAACGACGCCGTGAAGGTCGCGATGATCAAATGGTGCGTTCCGCACCAGCTCCGGTAGCCTGATCGCTAGCAAGCCGCCGTGCTTCATCCTTTGACAACAGCAAGCGGCTACCTCGGCGTGATGGGGATCTCAACAGCGGCGTCCGGCCGGTTTTTTGATGTGCATCAAGCGGGTCGCGGTGCCAGCATGACAACATAAAAACATCGTATTCACATTCTGGAGCAGGTTCATGATCAAAGATGTCATCCTCAACCTGGAGCGCAACAAATCTCGGGACAGCGTTCGCGACTATGCGATTACGGTTGCCAGGACGTTCGATGCGCATCTGGCGGGAGTGGCTTTCGCCGACGGAACCAATATTCCAGTTTTCTTCATGCCGGAATTTCCTCCCTCCGTTATTGCGGACATACTGGCCGAAAACAAAGAGGCTGCACGCAGCACAATCGAGCGTTTCGAGGCCGCGGTCAAGGGCAGCCTTCTTTCGGTCGAGCATCGATTGGTTGCGCAAAGTTCTCTTGAGGCGTCCACCACATTTTCGGCAATGGCGCGACGTTACGATCTAAGCGTCGTCATGCAATCCGATGATGAGAATGGGGCGAACAACGACGTTTTAATCGAGGCGACGCTGTTCGAATCCGGAAGGCCTGTCATCGTTGTCCCCTACACCCAGAAGGAAGGACTGAAGCTCGATCGAATTGTGTGCTGCTGGGACGGAAGCCGCGCCGCGGCGCGTGCCATCAATGATGCGCTGCCGCTGCTCCAAAAGGCGCGCGCCGTCGAACTGTTCATCGTCGCGAACGAGAAAACCGGGAACGAGCGGGAGATTCACGGCGTCGAAATTGGCAGTCACCTTGCCCGTCACGGTATCAAGGTCGAAGTCGAAATTATGCCGGCTGCCGATATCGACGTGGCCA
Organism: Bradyrhizobium sp.; assembly: GCA_041495185.1. GTDB lineage: Bacteria > Pseudomonadota > Alphaproteobacteria > Rhizobiales > Xanthobacteraceae > Bradyrhizobium. The sequence goes on along the minus strand of JBGQCE010000074.1, from coordinate 4,384 downwards.
ATGTCATTCTGTCGCATGTCGCGGATTGTTCGGCGAGCATGATCGTGATGGGCGGCTACGGGCATTCGCGGTTTCGCGAATTCATACTTGGCGGTGCGACGCGCGGCGTGCTGACCGCGATGACCGTTCCCGTATTCATCTCGCAGTAGGACGCTGTTCGACCGGCGCCGGCAACCGCCCCAGCTTGATGACGCATCCCTAAGAGCGTAAGGGAAACCCGCCGGTGCGATAAAAGCCCGAGGGGCTACATCACTTAATGCCAAACGACGGATGGACAGGATCGACACGTCAGTGGATGCCGACGTGGCAGCAGCATACACCGACGTCATCGACGCCTAACCGAGCCAATTCTAAGCGGCTGCTCTATAAGTTGATCGTCAAGCGATCGTCGACGGATGCAACCCCGGGAGTTGACCAGGAGGGGTAGAACGGACATGCCATGCAAGCGGGACACTTTCGTTTTTGACCCGACTCGGACATTCGGTCTAAGCGACCTGAAATGCTACCTGCCAAGTTCAGAAAACGTTCTAAATTTCCGACCTGTCCCTATGGGCCGGATGGTGCCGTTCGTAGTTGACCCGCAGTCGCCTAGTTTGAATCGGCCAGCGTCCTAACTGCAGATAGCGAAAAACGGATACTTGCCGGCGACGGCCCAACTAGCACCGCCAGACTGAAGTAAATTTGAGATGCATCAATAGCGGCTCCCGCGAAACAGGGCAGCTTGAGGCTTTCCTCTTGTGGAGTGGCCTCATGTCTTATGCAACCGTGATGGTCTATGTCGACGTTGATGGTATTCCGGAACAAAGGGTTCGAATTGCCTCGGAGCTTGCCGCGAAGTTCAATGCAGCGCTGATAGGTTTCTCGGCCCGTGCCGTTCCTCCGCCGTTCGTTGAAGAAGGTATGATCATAGAGGTGACTACGGAAGCTGACATAAAGAAAATGCACAAGGCGCTGGCGAAGCGAGGAAACTGGTTCCGCAGTATCGTCGGCGCGGATCGTCAGGACATCGAATGGCGAACGACGCTGGATTTTCCGTGCGACGCATTGGCGCGCGAAGCCCGCTGTGCCGATCTCGTCGTCATAGGGCAGCAGGCTCAGGGCCGCCATGACCATCACCGAACTCTCGATCCGGGCGAGGTGCTTCTCAAGCTAGGCCGGCCCGCGCTGCTTGTTGCACCGGGCGTCGCCTCGTTGCGGGCCGAACATGTCGTCGTGGCCTGGAAGGATACCCGCGAGGCCCGTCGAGCCGTGCTGGATGCGATCCCGTTCCTGCGTATCGCCAAGCGCGTTTCGGTTGTCGAAGTCTGCACCCGGGACGAGGAACGAAATGCGTTAGCCCGGATAGATGACGTTGTCCGTTATCTGGCGCGGCACCGGATCATTGCAGATCCTCGGCCAATTCTTCATCGCGACAGGTCTGACGCGGATCATCTGCTCCAGTTTGCCCTGAACGAGGATGCCGACCTGCTGGTGGCCGGCGCCTACGGTCACAGCCGGTTAGGCGAATGGATCTTCGGCGGTATGACGCAGGATATTCTCGCATCAAGTCCTCTTTGCTGCCTCATGTCTCATTAGGCCGCCCGGTATCTCGCTCAGATGCTCAAGACACTGGAAGAGACGCAAAGCGACGCTCCTATGGCCGACACCTTTCACTCACCCCACAGTGGCAGACCGAAAACCTAAGCGCTGCCTTGCTGTAAGCGCGACCTGATCGCTCTGTGCAATCGATTTTCATTTCAACCACCAAGCTTGTAAAGAACGGTTTGGTGACTTCAGCGTCCGAGGTTGGCTCTTCATCCGAAGCGACCAGCGTGACAAATTCGTTGCTGCAATTCCAACAGCGCCAAAGATACTGGACTTCTTGTGCATTCACCCGCTCATCACCACATCGCGCATTCAGAATAAAACTGCGAACCCTGCGCGGATGTCGTTCGCGGCTTAACCCGACGCGGCGAGGGTCGCGGCGCTGAAAGCATTTGCGGCGGAAGCACATCTCGCCGTCTAAACTAGGCTTTGAACGTCGCGTCGGGTATCGAGCTATAGGTTACAAGATACCCGGTACCCACGATTTGCATCGCTCTCACGCCGCCTCGTAGGACGCAATCTTCTTGATCTGCGGCGCGAGCACGTCTTCGGCCGTTTCGAGATCGAAGCGCGCCTGAATGTTCATCCAGAACGCAGCGCCGGTCTTGAAGAACTTGCCGAGCCGCAGCGCGGTGTCGGCCGTAACGGGCTTTTCTTCGCGCGCGATGCGTTCGATCCGGGTACGCGGCACGTGCAGCGCGGCCGCGACCGCGTAGGGTGTCAGCTTAAGCGGAACGAGAAATTCTTCCCGCAAGATTTCGCCGGGATGAATCGGCGGAAGTTTCTTTGGCATGTGCAAACTCCTAATGATAGTCGATTATCTCCACGTCCTCGGGACCCGCATCGGTCCATCTGAACACGATCCGCCATTGATCGTTGATGCGGATTGAGTGCTTACCCGCTAAATCGCCCTTAAGCCTTTCAAGGCGGTTGCCGGGAGGCGAGTTCAGGGCCTCAAGAAAGGCGGCGGAGTCCACCATAATCAGTTTTCGGCGAGCTACGTTGGCGAGATTTGCCGGGAAACCCTTCGGGGCCATCCGGCCCTGAAGGATCGGCTCGGCAAATTTCCCCTTGAAGCTCCTGATCATGAGCAATACGTATCCCATCGGGATACGTATTGCAATGCTTTCGTATCTCGATGAGATACCACTGGCGACGCCAAGGGCGCGGATTTTGTAGGTGGATATCGCCTGCTCTGAAAGGAGAGAGACCAACTCCCGGCTATTATTGTAACTGATTCGCGAAGGATCCTTGATGAGCCGAACCCAGCCAAAATCCTCGCCGACGGATGAGCATGCGAGACGGATTGCGCAGGCGATCGCCAAGGGTCGGCCGCCCCCGTTCAATGATGCCTTCGATCGGTACTGCGAAAGCTCGCCACGCGAAATCTTTGCCGCTTTCACGGGCGCGGCTCGCCACATGCCTCCGGCCGGCAAGGATGAGCCGCTTGCGATCGGTTATCTGTTTCTGCTCCAGCGGCTGCTCGAGCATCTGCGTTATCGCACCGATCGCGGCTACGCGGATGCAAACCAACTGATCGCGGATTTTCAGGCCGACGTCATCGCGCAGGTCGAGGCTGGAAACGTCGACGGGCGCATGCTTGCCTTTGTGGGAGGAGCGCTGCATCAGTCGAAAATACCTGCGTCGCCTGAGTTTGCCGCGGCGTCGACAAATCAGCTCTTAGATCGGAACCAGGATGGGCCGCTTCCGACCGACGTCCACGCTGCTCTCGCCGGCATTCTCGAAGCGTGCGACGGCGATCCATTTCTGGCTGTCGGCTCGCTGATCGAAAGCGGTCATGCCATGCCGGCGGAAACCCGCAGCGCTATGGCAGTGGGCTTGGCGCTTGCCGGCATCCCTGAAGCGCGTGGCGCCGCCGTTCTGTTCCTGCTCGATCCAAATTCGACTGTGCGCCGGGCGGTTGCTGGCGCGCTTGCGCAGGTCGCAGCCTCGCTGACGTCGACCGAGGTTCGGCGGCTGATAGCGATGCGCAATTGGCGACCCGAGAACGAGCGAGCCGAAGTCGACGCGATCATCCGCAAGGCGCGGGCGGCCGGGATCGATTGCGCGCCGTGGGAGGCGGGCAGCATTGAGGCAATTGTCGCTACCGCCGTGGATGGCGCCACGGCGCAAGGATTCCTTCTGATCTCGCCGGCCGGCCGGAAAAAGCGGATATCATCGGTCCTGATCAAGGGAGGGATTGCGGATGCCTGGAGTGGCGAACCGGAATCGGGTCGCCAGATCAAGATGAGTCTCGCCGCCGCCGGGATGGACACCCCTACGCTTGCCGTATCCCGTAAATATCTCGATCGCATCATGGCGCACGAACTGGCGGTCAGTGTCGAGAAACGGGAAGCGCCGCCGTTCGGCCTACTCCAAGTCGCAGAAACGATCGGCGGTGCCGATTGGCAACCCGCGCGCATGGCCTTTGGTGAAACGCTCGCCGGGCTGATCGCCGAGGTTCCCAAGGCGATGTGTGAGCCCGCCGCGCTCGCATCTGTGCTGCGGGAGAGCAGCAAACTTGCCGAGCTGGAGGCCGTCGCACAATCCTGGTTCGAGGACGACCCGCAGGTCACTCAAGCCGCGGAGCGCGCCCGCGGCAGTGATCACGCTAAACTTGCTACCTATCTATTGCAGAGCGTCATTGCACGACGTCGTGACAGATGGGCTGAGATTGTCTTGCGCACGGCTCTATGGATGCGCGAGGCGCCTCAGGCGGCCGATCTATGCTGGCGCGAACTCGCGATCGTTGCAAAGGCGCTCGCCGACGGACGGGATGTGAACCGAGATCGGTTTAATG
>JBGQCE010000073.1:0-10128 GCA_041495185.1 Bradyrhizobium sp. | reverse complement strand
TCGCTTAGGGATCTCACGCCGGCGATGGTGCGGCGAGTCTAGGCCCGGATCAGATCGTCATTGCGAGCGTAGCGAAGCAATCCAGAGCTTGGATACGACAGCTCTGGATTGCTTCGTCGCTTCGCTCCTCGCAATGACGGTAATATGAGCTGGATTCTATTGGCCGCATTTTCGATCAGGCTCTTAATTGTTCTGGACTGATTGTGCTCTTGACATGCAACCATTTGGTTGCCTATTATGCCGCCATGGATGAGGTCTTCAAAGCGCTGGCCGATGCTTCAAGACGGTCGCTGCTGGACAGGCTTCACTCAAGGAACGGACAGACCCTGAACGAACTCTGCGACGGCCTTGCCATGACGCGGCAGGCCGTCACGAAACACCTTGCGATTCTCGAGGCCGCCAACCTCGTGACCACGTTCAGGCATGGCCGCGAGAAGCTGCACTATCTCAATCCGGTGCCGATCCATCAGATCGGCGAGCGGTGGATCAAAAAATTCGAGCGCGGCAAGCTTGCGGCGCTCGGCGAATTGAAACGGCAGTTGGAGAAACGCGATGAGTAAACCGGAATTCGTCTACACCACCTATATCGAGACCTCGGCCGAAAAACTCTGGCAGGCCCTGACCGACGGCGACTTCACCGAGCGTTACTGGTTCGGCCACCGCGTCGTTTCCGACTGGAAGGTGGGATCGCCCTACACGTTCGCCAGGCAAGGCGCGCCAACGATCGAGGGCAAGGTGCTGATATCGGATCCGCCGAAGCGGCTCGCCTACACCTGGGATCCCTGCTCTGCCGACGCGAAACGCGAACGGACCTCGCGGGTCACATTCGATCTCGAACCTCGCGGCAATGTCGTCAAATTGACCGTGACGCATGACAACCTCGATGAGGGCGGCAAGACATTGCGCGATATTTCCGGCGGCTGGCCGATGGTGATCGCGAGCCTGAAGAGCATGCTGGAAACCGGGCGCGAATTACCGGCCGATCTTCCGGCCAGTGCGAAGGCGCAGTGTGATGCTTAAGCCGGACTTCAATTACATCAGCTATATCGAGACCACGGCGGAAGAGCTGTGGGAGGCGCTTACCAGTAGCGAGTTCACCACGCGCTATTGGTGGGACACCTCGGTCATCTCGGACTGGAAGGTGGGCTCGCCGATCTCGCTGGTGATCAGAGGCTGACCGGCCGCGGCGGCTGTCCTACACCTTCCACCATATCCTGAACGAGCGAGCCTTGAAAGAACATCCCTCGCGCGTCACCTTCGGGCTTGAGCCGCGGGGTGAACTCGTCAAGCTGACCCTGACCCATGAAGGGTTTGCAGACGACAGCGTTGTCGTCGATGGCATCTCCAAGGGATGGCCGGCTATTCTGTCGAGCCTCAAGAGCCCCCCTGGAAACAGGCAGGCCGCTTGTCATTCCGATCGAGGCGCTTGATATCGCCGGGCTGGACGAGGTCTTTCATTGATGCGGCCGCCGCGGTAGATGCCGGCAGTACTGAAGAAACTCGGCATCGCGACGCCGACGAAGACTCAGTGTCCGCTCAGCACCAGCGTCTTGACGGGAAGCAGCAAGGCCTGGATTCTCAATAGCATCGCGTGCACGACGCCAACGGCGTCGATGGCATGCAAAGCAAACCGCTTGAATGTGCCGATCTCCTTTGACGCAATCAGCTCGTGATTGCTGGTATAGGCGTTGACGATGCAGCTGCTTCCGGGCGTAACACCATCAAGGCCGCCCTTATAGATTGGTTCCAGGAATGTGAGAATGGTACCCGGACTGAGCACCTGCTGCGCTTCGACCAATTGCTCGCCGCCCCGAAACTGGCCCGCCGCGATGTAATTTTGCACGCCCGTCACTACCATCGGAATAATCTTCCAAGGCTTTGAGATGCATGCTGCCTCGGCGACCATTCCGACCTTCATCACCTGCGCCTCGATCTGCCCAAACCCTGCTGAAAGGGTTTGTTGGCCCGCACCGTCAGGAATGAGAATGCCGGCAGACCGCATCACCGGATTGACGACATCTCCCACACGCAGCAAAAACTGCTCCACCCGGCCATCGACTCCCGCACGAATGTAGGTCTTGTCGAGATTCACCTGAGCCTCGGCCAGCGCTGCCTCTGCGCTTGCCTTCTCCGCAGGGAGAAGAGCGGTTACGCGGGTCGTCGCGGATTGTTTCGAGGCCGTTGCGGAATCAAGGGCGCCCTGACGGCCAGCGAGCAGCACCTGGAGCTTTTCGATATCACGCTGTGGCACGATGCCGGGATTGCGTTGCTGGAGGTCGCGCTTGGTGTTCAGTTCATCCGATGCCTGCTGATAGTCGCCCTTTGCTTGCTGGATTTGTCCTTCCGCCTTGAGAACGTCAGCCTGCGCGGCCAGCATGGCGGCATCAACTTCGGCTATCTTGCGCCGGGCCGTTTCCATTGCCGCTTCTTGCTTTGCACTGTCCAGCCGGAAGATCACGTCACCCTTCTTCACGGGGGCACTGAATCCAACGTTAACTTCCGAGACCCTGCCGTTGATCTCCGGAACGATCGGAACGGTCCTGTAGAATAAAGTTGCTGTCGTGGTGGATGGATGAAAATAGAAGATGACCGTAATCAGCGCGACGGTCAGCATCAGACAGGCCGTGATGCCCCACCTCAGTTCGAACCATACCGAAAACAATGTGATCTCGTGGCCGAAGCGCTTTCCCTGCCGGTAGCGGCGATAAAGATAGTCCGGAAAGATGGTCAGCAGGGAACAGAGAAGCAACTCAAGCATGGCTCTGCCCCTCGCTCTTGGCAGTGCCGGCTTTCGTCGTATCTGGCATTTCTACACCAACTGCGTGAGCAGCACTTGCGCCGGCCGTCTCGGGCGCGTCGTCGCCAGGCGGAACGCCGGCGATCTTGTCGACCGATCCTGCGATCCTGCGCAGCGGAGTGCCGAAATCGGGCAAATCGACCATGGCGAGAAATAGCCCGATCACCCAAAATAGGTGGTTGTGCGTAAAGAGCGCCAGCAGGCCCAGCACAGCCACGATTTCGAATTGCAGCTTTTGCGATTTGTGCGCCATTTGCTCCGGCAATGAGTGCAAACGCAGGTAAAGATTGCCGATTGCCAGAACGGAGCCAACCAGAACAATGCCGACTACCACCATCAGCGTATCGGTGTCACCCGGAGCGGTGATGAAGCCTGGCAGATCATGCGGGGCGCTTGGATGAATTAAGTCGCTCACACAGTTCTCCATTCCGAGGTGCAACTATGCACCGAGTAGAAACCCAGGCAAGTACTGAACTGCTCCGAACGGCTCCATATTTGCGCAAAGCTGAAACTTGGCAAGCGGGCGCGCGTCAGCGCGAACCTCAGATGTGCAATTGCACATCGGGGAATCTCGCGCCGATAACTTCTGGATTCCGGGTCTGCGGGCTTCGCCCGCATCCTCAGATGTGCAATTGCACATCAGGGAATGACGTCAAGAGAGTGGCACCGGCGCAACGATCCGCCGATAAAGGTGCCAGGTCGCGTGACCGAGCACCGGCAGCGTCACCAGAAGGCCGAGGAAGTACGGCATCGCCGAGACGATCAGCAGGACGACAACAATGGCCGCCCATCCGACCATCGGCGCCGGGCTTGTCACCACCGCCCGCACGCTGGTGATCATCGCGGTGACGAAATCGACGTCGCGGTCGAGCAGCAGCGGGAACGACACCACCGTCAGCGAAAACAGGATCAGCGATAGCGCCGCACCGACGGCATTGCCGATGGCGAGAAACAAAAGGCCCTCATTGGTGGTCAGCACCACCGTGATGAATTCCCGCAGGCTGGAGAACGAGGCGTTGAGCCCGATCAGCAGCGCGATCAACAGCCGCACCTGATACATCCAGATTACGAAAATGAAGAGAGTGACAAAAGCCATCCAGCCGATTTCGCTGCGCGACTTCACCGTGGACCAGATGGCGGCAATCGAGATCGGCTGTCCGGCCTCGCGCCGGCGGCTCACTTCATAGAGACCGATCGCAACAAACGGCCCGATCAGCGCAAAGCCGGCCGCAAGCGGATAGGCCAGATAGACCATGCCGAACGCGGTCAGGCTGAGCAGGATCACGATGCCGCCCGCGGCATAAAGTGCGCCGAACGCCAGCCCATAAAGCGGCACGGCCTGGAAATCGCGCAAGCCCTGCCCCAGCGCCTCGGCAATATCAGCGGTCCTGATGCGCCGCACCACCGGATCGATCTTGCCGGAGACGGACGTCATCGGCTTTCCCTCCGCATTACCTGCGCATTGGGGCAGGCCGTTGCCGGCTGCGTATTGATTTGGGTCAATCCGTAATTCGCGCGGCACGCCGTCAGTGCTCCCTCGCTGCCCCAACTCTCGCGTCGTCCCGGCGAACGCCGGGACCCATACTCCGCGGCCGATGTTGTGGAAAAGGAAGGGTAACGAGCAGCTCGCGCAACAACCAAAGCCTGTGGTTATGGGTCCCGGCGCCCCGTGCGCAATTGCGCACTAGGCCGGGACGACACCATGGTTGGTGCATCACCCTACCCGAGCGTTCTTAATTCCCGCCGCAGCACCTTTCCGGTCGCGGTCATCGGCAAAGTGTCGGTGAATTGCACGAAGCGCGGATATTCATGCGCGGCGAGTTGCACCTTGACGAAATCCTGGATCTCGCGCGCCAGCGCGTCGCTGGCGGCAAAGCCCGGCCGCAGCACGATCCATGCCTTGATCGATTCGGTGCGGATCGGATCGGGAATTCCGACCACCGCCGACAGCGCCACCGCCGGATGTTTCAGCAATGTGTGCTCGATCTCCGACGGCCCAACGCGATAGCCGGCTGTGGTGATCACGTCATCCTCGCGGCTGACGTACCAGAAATAGCCGTCGCTATCCTGCACGCCGAGATCGCCGGTGAGCAGGAATTCGCCGGCATATTTCTTACGCGTAGCTTCCGGGTTTTTCCAGTATTCGATCATGGTGCACGGGTTCGGCTGGCGCACCCCGATAATGCCGCGTTCGCCCCGCGGCAATTCCTCGCCGCGCTCGTTGACGATGCGGACGTCGAATCCCGGCGTAGCCTTGCCCATCGAGCCGGGCCGGATCGGAAACAGTTTCGAGTTGCTGCCGACCACGAGATTGCATTCGGTCTGTCCGTAAACCTCATGGGCATCGATGCCGAAGGTCGCGCGCACCCAGTCCAGCAGTTCGGCGCCGAGCGACTCGCCACCCGTCAGCATGCTGCGCAGCTTGACGCCTGAGTGTTTCACCTCGGCCTGCCGCATCAGCTTCAGCGCGGTCGGCGGCAGGAACACGTTGCGCACGGCATGGTCGGCCATCAGCTGCATTGCCGCCTGCGGCTCGAATTTTTTGGCGCGATGGCCGAGCACGGGCACGCCGTGATACCAGGCCGGAAACAGCGCATCGAACAGCCCGCCGATCCACGCCCAGTCCGCCGGCGTCCACATCACGTCACCGGGCTTCGGCATGAAATCATGCACCATCTCGACGTCAGGCAGATGCCCGAGCAGCACGCGATGCGCGTGCAGCGCCCCCTTCGGATTTCCCGTGGTGCCCGAGGTGTAGATGATGATTGCGGGATCGTCGGCGGATGTATCTGTCGTCGCAAACTGCTCGGACGCCTCTTCGATCGACGACCAGAACGATTTGGCGCCGGCGTGGACGGCGCCGCTGGTGACGTAGATGTCTTGCAGATATGGCAGCCGGTCGCGGATTTTCGAGAGTTTTTCCCACCCGCCTTCGTCGGTCACGATCGCCTTGGCGCCGGAATTGGCGAGGCGAAACTCCAGCGCATCCTCGCCGAACAGCGTGAACAGCGGCACCGACACCAGGCCGGAGCGAAACGCCGCCAGATGCACGATCGGCAGTTCCAGCGATTGCGACAAAAACGCTGCGACGCGGTCGCCGCGCTTAAGACCGTCGGCCTTCAGCACATTGGCGAAGCGGCAGGACAGCGCCCGCATCTCGTCGAACGAGGTGCGCGAAGCACCGCCGTTCTCGTCGACATAGATCAGCGCCAGCCGGCCCGTGCCGTCGGCATGGCGGTCGCAGCAGGCGGTGGCGATGTTGAACCGCGCCGGGATGTCCCAGCGGAAGTCGCGGTAGAGCTTTGCGTAGTCGGTGGTTTCGGTGAGCATGGCGCTAAGCTAGACGATCGCCGGCTCGGTATAAACCCTCTCCCCTTGCGTTCTCGGGTCTTGCCGGCACCGCATGTCCGCTTTTAAGGGCGTTTTTCGAGATAGCTGCTGGACGGCGTCAAGGTTGTTGACCCTCAGCGTCGCTCAGTCGGAGCATTGCGAAATGAGCGCGATGGTAAACTCATTGATATCCAAAAATTTGTACGGATCTTGAATGCCTTGCTCGCGCAGCCATTCGAGTTGCAGTTCATAAGTCGGTTGCTCATTTGCGGCGAGGCACGCTGTTTTGACGTTGTTTATTGCTTGCAGATGATGGATGAGTTCATGCAGCAAGTAAGAGCGATCGCGAAGGTCATTAGGATTCCACTTCTCGGACAAGTAGACAATATGACCCGCAGGTGCATAAAGCGCATTTATGCGGGAGTCGTCTGGTGTGCCCTCCCCTCCGTAGGCCATCTCGATAAGCTGGTCGCTTTTAACAAAGCAGACAGTCGGCGGCTCTCGAACGACCCACTTGGTTTTGGCCACGATCCACGAGATCAAACTGACAATAACATTTGGCTCAAGCCGAGCCGTTTCTTCGCGGTTTGAGCAGTCATCTGGTGATTGAGCGCCGATGGGCATTGTCAACATCAGCACTGTTGCCGTGAGACCAACAACTAAAAGTTTGCTGGGTAGATGCATTTTTTTCATCGGCGTCTCGTCGAGCTAGAATTTGTACATCTTCGCGCCCGCCCCCGACGAGGAACAACGAGGACGATATGGAGTGAGCGAGATCGCCGTAAGGCCGCGTTTGTTTCAGCCGCCGCTAAGAGGCGGTCGCAGACTACTTCGCTTGCAGGCGGTAGATATACTCAGTCAACGCAAGAATACGAGCGCGCACGAAAACTTCGGGGTCCGCTCGAAAATCATCGTATAAGCTCTCTCCAGCTTCACTCTTATATCGAGGGCCCCAAACGGGCATCTCCCGTGTTCCATGCCACGTCACACTCTGTGTACCATCGATGATTTCATAAACGCGCATGAACGGGAACACGCCGTTGTTCTTTTTGGATAGCTCGGTGAGGTTTGGCATGACGGTGGCTGATTTGAGCTGCTGCGCAAGGGGGCCATCACCCTTACCGGTCGAGCCGTGACATACGGCGCAATGTGTTTCGTATTCGTACCTTCCTCTGTCGAAATTTTTCGCTGCGAGGTCACTCTGTTGTTGTGTACGCGCCGTCGTTGCCGAGGCAACTGTGACTACGCCCACTATGAATGTCCTGACAAATATGGAATTCAAAATTTCCTCCCGTCAGATACGCGCGAAGCAACAGTGCCAGCAAATGAGAAACACCTAATCACTAGGCACATTGACTTGGATCAACGATGATGAATTAACGAACTAAAATGACCGCTTTTGGCCCATTGCGTCATTTCGCTGCGCTGCGGAATTTGGTCGCGATCGGGGCATAGCGGATCTGGCAAGCCATCCGCCTGGCAGATTTATGGGTTCACGGCCTAGGGATGCTGTTTGCTGCGGTGCATGAGTCTGCTTGTGGCACTTTTCGGACATGGCGCGGTGGCCTGGTAATGTCTGCTCTTGAGGGAAGAGCGGACATGCCGCCTGAGGGGGATCACTTCCGCTTATGACCCAACTGAGACATCAAACCTGATCGCGCCTGAGGCGGGTTGGGTGCCATTTCTCACTCGTCGCCCGATTCGCAAAGTGCTAGGCTTTAGATATTGCACGAGGCGTTTTCTCAGGGGAGCAAATGCAGCGACGCGAGTTCATCACGCTTCTCGGCGCCGCTGCAGCGGCATTGCCGCTTGCGGCGCACGCTCAGCAGCCCGCCAAAATCCGGCTTATCGGGTACCTCGACTATGGAGGTGGTTTATCGCCCAGCGGCGGCTTTGCACCTTTCCATGACGTCTATCGGCGCAGACCCTTCCTGGAGGGATTGCGGGAACGTGGCTGGGTCGAGGGACAAAATGTTACCATTGAGCGACGGTTTGCGGCGGGCCAGGCAGACCGGCTTCCTGCACTTGCCGCTGAACTCGTTGCCCTCAACGTCGAAGTGATACTGGCGGCGGCCACCCCGGCAGCTAAGGCTGCGCAGAACGCGACCGGCAGGATCCCCATCGTGATGGCTGACCCCGGCGACGCCGTGCAGCTTGGGCTTGTCGCCAGCCTTGCACGGCCTGGGAAAAATATCACCGGCGTAACCTCGCTTGCCCCGGAACTGGCAACCAAGCGTATGGCGTTGCTTAAAGAGGCATTTTCCAACACCGCGCGCGTTGCGGTTCTCTGGAATTCCGCCATCCCGCCAGCGGAAGTGGCGTTGAACGAGCTGCGGGCCGCCGCACCCTTGTTGGGAGTTGACTTGCAATTCGTGGAAGTGCCGGGATCGCCCGGGTTTGCGGAGGCATTCGCGGCCATTATAAGAGAACACGCCGACGCGCTGTTCGTATTTCCGGATCCGCTGACATTCGGAAACAGAGAATCGATCGTAGGCTTCGCCAACAAAAATTCGATCCCCGCGCTGTTTGGCGCACGGGAGTTTGTGGAGGTCGGCGGCCTGATGTCTTATGGATCGGATTACCCTGCCTTGTTCCGGCGCGCAGGCAACTATGTCGGCCGCATTCTCAAAGGGGAAAGCCCCGCAGACCTTCCCGTCGAACAGCCCGTAAAGTTCGACATGGTCATCAACCTCAAAACTGCGAAGGCGTTTGGGTTCGATATCGCGCCAACATTGCTCGCCCGCGCCGACGACGTGATCGAATAGACAGGCTGTTTGCTGCGGTGCATGAGTCCGTTCGTGGCACCAAGCGGACATGACGCGATGTCCGGCTTGAGTCCATTATGCGGTCCAAAGCGGACATCCATCGGGATGTCGGTGTCACTCCCCTGGAGTTGACGCCTATGTATGTCGCTTGACGACCCCGGTCGGTGTGGCGAACCCTTCGATGGTTCGAATTCGCTTCTCGAGCCACCATCCATATTCCGGAGTCCAGTCCTCGAACTTCCCGTTGAGGCCGAGATCATGGGCCCAGTGCTGCGCGATGTTCGGATTGAACTGGGATTGCCGGCCGACCGCGATGAGATCGGCTTGCCCGTTCTCCAGGATTGCTTCCGCCTGCTGCGCTTCGAGAATGATGCCAACCGCCATCGACGCGATACCCACGTCCTTGCGGACCCGTTCGGCGTAGGGCACCTGGAAACCGAGACCGCGCGGGACCTGGGCGGCAGTCGCCGAGCCTGAAATGCCGCCGGAGGAGCAGTCGATCACGTCGACGCCGCGGGCCTTCAATTCCAGGGCGAAGGCAACCGTGTCATCCAGATTCCAGCCGTTCTGGGCGCCGTCAACGGCGGAGACGCGGACAAACAACGGCATCGTTTCCGGCATTTCGCGCCGCACGGCCTCAACAATTTCGAGCGGCAAGCGCATGCGCCCCTTGCGGTCGCCGCCGTATTCATCATTGCGCGTGTTGGAAACGGGGGAAAGAAACGAGGCGAGCAGATAGCCGTGGGCGGTGTGGATCTCGATCACGTCGAAGCCCGCTTCGACCGCACGCCGAGCCGCTTCTGCCCAGGTGCGCACCATCGCCCTGCACTCTTCGGCGGTGAGCTGGTGCGGGGTAAGCCATCCCGGCGCGACAGGCTCGCTCGTGGGGCCCACGGGTTGCCACTTCCTGGCACCCGCCTTGATTTCTTGCGGGGTGAGCGGGCCCATGCCGTCCATCGCTCGCTGCGAGGATGACTTGCGCCCGCCGTGTGCGAGCTGAATGCCGATCGCGGTTTTCTCACCTTTCACGAAGGCGATGAGGGGCTTGAAACTTTGCACTTGTGCATCATTCCAGATGCCAAGGTCATGTTCATTGATCAGTCCAACCTCTTCGACAGCCGTTGCCTCTACAAAGACAAGCCCAAAACCGCCCAGGGCATAGCGGCCGAGATGCACGTTGTGAAAGGCGCCGCAGGTGTTGCCGGGCCCGGCGCGGTAGTGGACCATGGGCGGCAC
>JBGQCE010000072.1:0-10174 GCA_041495185.1 Bradyrhizobium sp. | reverse complement strand
ATCCCGAAAAAACTGTCACGCCTCTCCCGCAGTGTACAGCGCATGCCGCGTTAACGCCCGTCATCCGCACCATCACCTTCGCCGATCTCCACGACGCGCTCCGCCTCGGCTGGGATGATTTCAAGGCCGTGCCGAGCCACCCCGTCATTCTCTGCCTCTACGTGATATATCCCGTGCTCAGCTTGGTGCTGGTGGGCATGGTGCTTGGCTATTCGGTGCTGCCGCTATTGTTTCCGCTGGTGGCCGGTTTTGCGCTGATGGGCCCGTTTGCGGCCCTGAGTCTCTACGAACTCAGCCGCCGCAGGGAACTCGGCGAAGCGACGTCTGCCTGGCATGCGACCCAGGTGCTGCGGTCGCCGTCGTTCGGCGCCATGCTGGGGCTGGGCACGCTGCTGCTGATGATCTTCGTGGTCTGGGTGGCAACGGCGCAGGCGATCTACGTCTCGACGTTCGGCAACGCTCCCCCCACCGGCATTCCAAATTTCGTCACGCGGGTGCTCACCACACCGGAAGGATGGGAGTTGATCGTGGTCGGCTGCGGCGTGGGCTTTCTGTTCGCAGTGGTGGCGCTGTGCATCAGCGTGGTGTCGTTTCCATTGATGCATGATCGCCATGCCAGCGCCGCGGCCGCGATAACGACATCGTTTCGCGCGGTTGCGCAAAACCCTGTTCCGATGGCGGCATGGGGATTGATAGTCGCCGTACTCCTCTTGCTTGGTTCGATGTCACTGTTTCTTGGTCGCGCAGTTGTGATCCCACTGCTCGGTCATTCCACTTGGCATCTCTATCGCAAGGTGGTCGAGCGCAATCCGGACCTACCGGAGATGCAGCCGGTCGCGCATGCGAGCTTCGCTGGCAATGCAACTTTCTCTCCGGAGAAACGCCGGGTGAGGCGAATGGTCGAACGACTGCGATCCGGCTTTTGGTCATGGCTCCCGTTAACGTTGTCCAATGGGCTGACGACCGTCGGGCTGTTGGCTATGATCCTTGGCACGTCCCCAACCGTCGGAGAGTCAGGGCATCGCTTCCTCTTCGGCACCGTAATTGTAGTCTGGGGCTTGATCGCGACGAAGTTTCTCTTCAGGTTTTGGACGGCACTCGCGACGCCGGGGCGGCACGCCTATCTCGCCTCGGCTGATGGCCTGATTGACTTAGCTGCGGCGTTTGCGCTCCCGCTCGGCTGGCTCCTAACCTCGGCCTCAAGCGATGCGCCGCTCTTCGCCTTGATTTGGGCACTGCGCTACATCCGCCACACATCCGGTCTCGCCCTGTTCTGGCGCATCATGCAACGCAGCCGCACGCCGCTGCTTAGCATCGCGAGCCTGTTTGTCGTGATCTTTCTAACAGCTGCTACGCTTGCCTATGTCTTTGAGCGCAACGCTCAGCCGGAGGCTTTCGGCAGCGTGCCGCGCACCATGTGGTGGGCAATCGTGACATTGACGACGACAGGCTATGGCGACCTGATGCCGACCACCGTCTGGGGCCGGCTCCTTGCGGGCTGGGTCATGGTCGGCGGCATCGTCATGTTCGCGCTTCAGGCCGGCATTATTGCAACCGCCTTCGCCGAGGAACTTCGGCGTCGGCATTTTCTCCACACATGGGACTTGGTGACAGCCGTTCCTTTCTTTCAGGGGCTAGGAGCAGCCGCGATTGCTGACATCGTGCGACTGCTATCCGCGCGCGAGGTTAGCGAGGGCACAATCGTCGTCCGCGTGGATGAGCCGGGCGATGCGATGTATTTCATCGTCTCGGGCGAAGTAACCGTAAAATTGACATCCGAGTCTTTGTTACTCGGCCCAGGCAGCTTCTTCGGTGAGATGGCACTTCTTTTCGGCATGCCGCGTACGGCGACCGTCACTGCCACCAAGCCCAGCGTCTTGCTGGTCCTAGACATAGCCGATTTCCGTGAGCTTGCTGCCCGAAGGCCCGAGCTGGTCAACCTCATTGAGATCGAGGGCAAGCGGCGGCGCGAGGCGAATGCCGCCATGGCGCGCTTCTGATGCAACTGTTGCGGCCGACGGCATGCCTAGCGAACGTCGAACCAGTGCTCTGTAACGTCCGCTAATGGGGGCAAAGCAGACATCCCGCAGCTAAGCTGCGACTTGCCGTCCAGCGATACTTTGGTGATCTTGCCCTTGCGTCCGGTCGCGAAGTGCTGGACTAATGTAAAGGTATGTTCTTCGGGGCGGAATGCCATTCAGTCAATTAAAGCGGCGGGAGTTCATTGCGCCAGGATTCAGTAAGGGGCGGCTGAAAAGAACTCAAATCGAACGCTGCAATGGGAAGGGAACAAACGTGATCAGAAAATTTTCATTCAATTTGGCGTTCTCGATGTGCCTCGTCATTTTTCAAATGATGATTGCTCCCGAGGCGTCCGCAAAAGAATTAAAAGTGCTCTCGGAGCAGACGGCCACCGGATTCGGCCATCTGGAATCGGTTGCCTATGACCCCAACGGCAAGGTCCTTTACACCAGCGACTTCGGTCCCGACCTCAAGCCGGCGGACAAGGACGGCAAGGGCAAGATCACCAAAGTATCGCTGGACGGAAAAATCCTTGAGGACGGCTTTCTGCCGGCCAAGGGCCAGACCCTCAACAAGCCGAAAGGCATCTGGATCAAGGGCAACCGGCTGTGGGTCACCGACATCGACTCGGTCTGGGTGTTCGATCTCAAGACCAAGCAAGGCAAGAAGCTCGATCTGCCCGACATCACTTTTGCCAATGATGTGACAGTGATGGGCAATGCGCTCTATGTCAGCGACAACCGCACCGACCAGTTGGTGCGCGTGGAGCCCGCCGATTTCCTGGAATCGAAAGCCGCTCCCAAGATCACCGTGCTATTCAAGGAAAAATCGGTCAATCCGAACGGGGTCTATCCCGGCAAGCGCGGCGCTTTGCTGATGGTCGGATTCAAGGGAAATGATGACCCGCGCGGCATCTACTCGATTGTGCCCGGCAAGGAGCCCGAGTTGCTGTCCGACAAGATTGGCATGCTCGACGGGCTCTATATGATGAGCAATGGCGACTTGCTGGCGACTGATTGGGTTTCCGGATCGCTATTTCAATGGAACAAAACAATGGGAATGAAGAAGCTGACGACCGGGTTCAAAGGTCCGGCCGATCTCTGCGCATTCCCAAACAGCAAAGGCCTGATGGTGGTGGTGCCCGATCTGGTCAAGGGCGAATTGCGCTTCGTGCAGCTTGGGAAATAGGTTTTCACGGCCTGCACGGCGCCATCAGACGTTTCAGATGCAAGGAAGGCAGCCGCAATCCAGCGGTCTCTTTGCGTCGGCAGTCGGAAAGATCCTCAAGGTGCGACTAAGTGGCGGACATCCACCATGTCGCTAATGGCACTCAGCGGACGTGCCGGCCCATGCTGTGGTGGGGCTGCAACCCAGGACCGGCACTGATCGTGCTTGGCCTTGCTTCATGTGCGCGGCCATCAAACCAGCGCGGTCTGCAAAATCAGTGTTCGCAGGGAATTGCAGCGATTTGCAAATCAGTTGTTCGGCGGAAATTCGATCGGATTGTTTTGCTTGCCGGTGCCGAATTCAAAGATCTTCCGGAGCACGCCGGGCGCCATCGCCGAAATCGGATTGACGCGAAGTACGGGCTGGCCGGGCGTGCCGACGACCTCGTAGGTCACCCCGATCAATCCCTCATTGCTGCCGCCCCCCAGGAACAGCCCGACAATCGGAATCTGGCCGAACATATTGTTCAGCCCGTACATCGGAACGAAGGTGCCGCTCATGCGCACCTGGTTGCCGGGTAAATCGATGCTGCCCTCGATGGTCCCGCCGATCATCGGACCCTTCACCACGCCCTCGCGGATCGTGAGCTGCCCGTTTTGCCGGGTGAATTCCGCGCGCACTCGCGAGAAGGAAACGCCGTTCTGCACTCCGGCCGACCCTCCCGCAGCCAGGCGATCGAGCGCACCCTCTCCCCTGATGGAGAAATCGCTGACATTGATCAGCCCCTCTTTCGCGCTGGGTTCGACCGTCGGCGGATCCATCGCCAGCGCCAGCTGGCCGCCCACCACCTTGGCGTAGGTGTCGGTGAAGCGGAAGAAGGCGCCGGCGTCGCTGGTTTCGAGATAGATCACTTCCCGACCCTGCGCACGACCGCGCAAATCTCCCGTCAGAGGCGTATCGCGTCCAAGCTTGCCGCTGAGGGCAAAGTTCCTGATCACGCCATTGCGCCGCGATAACTTGCAATCGACGCTGCGCAAGGCCTCGCCAAAAAAGCCGGCCACTGCGCCAAGCTTCACGTCCACATCGAAATCGATGTTTCTGGTTTTGCTTTTGGCGTCGGCCTCCTTGCCGGAAATGGTGGATTTGAGAAAGCCGCGGCCGTCGAAGACATCGCCGCGCATGGTGACTTTCACGACGCCATCGGAGCCGCGTTCGGCCTTCAGCGAGGTCTTGTCGCCTTCGGATGGCGAATAGGTCGGAAAGTTCGCGCTCATCAGGTCGCCGTTCTGATCGACCTCGATGGATCCCTTGATCGACGCGCCACCGCCATCGATGACAATGTCCTCGAGGCGGGTCGATTGCGGCTTCTGCACGACGTTGAAAACGGCCCGGCTCGACTTGCCCGGCAACTTCACCCAGCCCGGCAGGATATTGTCGAGCTTCAAGGAGGTGAGATCGGCGTCGATGCCGAGGCGGCTTTCGCGATCGGGGCCTCCGATCCTGCCGATCAGCTTGATCGGAATGGCGCCGCTGACCGCGGGTCCCAGATCCAATCCGAGCCGCGCGCGGCTCGCGTCATCCAGCGTCGCCAGCAATTTGATGTCCGCATCGCCCTCGGCGGGCTTGCGATAATCCAGCGAGGCCGCCTGCCCGTTGATCTTCACCTCGCCCTTGACCTGATAGCCGGCGTTGTTGGCGACGACCTTCAGCGCATTGGCTTCGAGCTTCTGATTCATCACCAGTTTGTCGGCGGCAAATCCGCCGAGGTCGGCGGTGATGGCGTAGGTGGTGTCGGCCTTTGTCAGTTCGCGCTTGATCGGCAGGCCGAGCGTGACCACAGCGGACACCGTACCCTTGCTCGAATTGGGGTCGATCAAGGTGCCGGAAAATTCGCTGAGGCGATCGGAGGCGAGAATCTCGGCCGCCGCCGGCACCGGGCCGTCGATCCGGAATTTTACGCGTGCCGGCGCGGGCTTGGGCGCCATATCCGGCACCTCGAAAACAAAATCCGAAATGTTGAGTTTGCGGCCTGAAGGCGTATCGGAGGCGGCTTGCGCGATCGTCACGGTCGCGGTGCGCCCGGTCACACGCGCCTTCAAATCCGCATCGCGCACCGACGGCAGTTCGTCGACCGGGTGCAACGTCACGCCGGACGCGACGATGTTGACGGCGAGACCGTCATCGGGGATCGGGGGTCCCTTACGCGAAAGGTTTCTAACCGGCGAGTTGACGCCGACCTCGATGCGCTGAAGCGAGCCGCGTTCGATCCGTTCGATGACCCATTCGCGGACCTCCGGAACGATCAGGGTCGGCCACATCCGCTTCAACGCCGACGCCGACATCGGGGTTCCCGCAAAACCAAGCGTCAGCCGCGGCTCGCCGGAATAGTCGACGCTGCCGGTTCCGGCGATGCCGATCTCACCGTTGCTGATGTCGGCTTGGGTGAGCAGCATGCGCCGCTTGTCGGTGTCGAAGCGCAGGCCGATCGCGATGCGATTGAAAATCAGCGGCGGTTGTTCGGGGTCGATTGCCGCAAGCACGATGGTGCCGCCGGAAAAGCCCAGCTGCCAGTCGGTAACGCTGTCGTTGGGCGGCTCCAGATGGGCCAGGAGCGTGATCCGGTTGAGGCCGGAAATGATCTTGAAGGGCGCAACCAGCACGCGGCGTCCGGAATCCCATTCGACGTTCATCTCCGCCGAATCGATCCCCATCGGATAATCGGGCGTATCGCTGTCGATGATGGTTCCCGCGCCCGCGGTGATTTTGCCGCGGAAATAGGTCGGCAGGCCGTCCCGGCCCAGTTCACCCTTCAGTTCGCCGGTCAGCGGCAGATCCGCACTGTAGGTCAGGTCCTTCAGCCGCAGCGCCAGCAGGATATTTGTCGTCGAGACCTTGTCGGCGCGAATATCGACCGATCGCACGCCATTGGCGGGAGGTCCGACCACAACGCGAAGCGACCAGGCATGGCTGCCCTCTTCGCCGACGCTCAGCGCCACTCCACCGCCGCTCGGCCTGCGAAGACTGAGCGAGATGTTTTCGAAATTCCATTTGTTGCCGCGCTGCTGGTCGTCGACAATCAGGTTTCCGTTCTTCAGGCCGATCTCGTTGAGATTTTGTCCGTCCAGTCCGGTCAGGCTCAGGCTGTCGAGCCAATCGAGGCCGGCAAGCAGTCCGTTTTGCGCACTATCCGGAGCCGTCGCTGCATCACCGGATTGAGTCGCGGATGGAGCTGGGACCTGGCGCGGAAACGTGGGTGCAAGGCCCGCCTGTTTTTTCGAGGCAACGCCGGTAGCCAGCGGCTTTGAGTTGTCACCCGCCGAAACCGTAACATAGCCATCCGGCGTAATGCGCACCGCGAGTTCGGCGTCCACCAGATTGAGGCTCTCGGCGCGAAGACGCCCCATCAATAGCGCGGTGCCCGAAAGCTTTACCTCCGCCTTCGGCGCGCTCGCCACGATGGCATGGTCGCGATCCCTGACGATGATGTCGCGGATGCGCACGGCGATGCGGATCCTGCCGGCGCGCTCGATTTGCGTGCCGCCCACCTCGACCGTGTTGCCGTGACCGATATTTTCCTCGATCGCCGCTGCGAGCCAGGGCGTCGCCATTTCGAGATTGATTGGACCGGCGCCAAGCCGCCACCACAGCCCGCCGAAGCAGCCGGCGAAGATCACCATCAAGACCGCGATCACGACGACCAGGCGCTTTACCCAGCGTTCGCCCGCGATCCATCGGCGCAGCACTTCGAGGCGATCGCCAATCCGATGAAAACCGGAGTTCGACCCGGACAACAGCCGGCGCGCACGATGGCCCGCCGCCTCGTCATGGTCCTGATCCCAATCGGCATCATGCCACTGCGAGAGCCGGACATCGTCAGCACGCGGACTAGACCCCTGGGGCGACGTATTCCTTGCCATTGCCTCTCGGTGCTGGCCCTGATTGTAAGATTGATCCCCGCCAAGGCGCGCGTCGACACGTAACGAGCGCTCCTGTGCCGGCATCGCTGCCAATCCTCGACTAATACTGTTAATCGTCACTGGGCCCAAGGAGGAGCCCATTCAACGAGCGGACGGGTGGTGCGTCGAATTCCTTGTAAGCATACTCCGTGGTCATCAGACTTGCCCAGCGGCCGGCTCGAATCCGGCCTGCCGGGACAAGACCCGCAATACCCCACTGATTGATCCGCCGAAAGCGACGAAAGGAAGGCGTATGTCCAAGAAAACGCGCAAGAAATCCCCCAAACCGGCCTCCGGAAAGGCGGCCCGCGCCCGTTCGGTGACATCGGCGAAAAAGCCACCTTCCAAGACCCGCCGGGCGACGGCCAACAAGCCAGGCAAGAAAGCAACCAAACAACCCGCAACCACTCCCAGGGGAGCATCCCATAAGGCCCCCTCAAAACAGTTAAAAAAGGCCGACGCGCCGGCGGCGCGCAAAGCGGTGTTGGCCGAGGGTGCCAAGGCGCCCGCCTTCCGCCTGCCGCGTGACGGCGGCAGCACGGTTTCCCTGTCCGATTTCTCGGGGAAAAAACTTGTGCTGTTTTTCTATCCGCGCGCGGACACGCCGGGCTGCACCCGGGAGGCCATCGACTTCACCCGGCTATCGAGCGCATTCGCCGAAAGTCAAACCGCGATACTGGGCGTTTCGGCCGACCCCCTGAAGGCGCAGGAAGCCTTTCGAGACAGACATCAACTCAAAACTCCTCTCGTCTCGGATGAGCAGCATCAGATGCTGGAGGCCTATGGTGTCTGGGGCGAAAAATCCATGTATGGCAGGACCTTCCAGGGCATTCTTCGCACCACGGTTCTGATCGGGGCGGATGGCCGGATCATCAGGATATGGCGCAACGTGAAGGTCGATGGCCATGCCGACGAGGTGCTCGCCGCAGCGCGTGTCTTATGATTTGAGCCATTCCATTCGCTAAAAATTAACCATGAGAAGGTCAAATCAGCCCCGCAAATTTGGCCGTACGGAACTGATGTCCGACCGGCGCGGGAGTGCCGATGTCGTACCGTTCCGGTCATTATTCCGAGTACCCCCAGCACCATCCACATGATCATGGCAGGGCATCTGCTCGCCGCCCGGCGGCCAGCCATGCTGCTGCACCCCACGCCCAAGACGGCTACACCCTCGTTCATGCCGGCAAACAGGTCCGGGTTGGTCCGGTGGTGTTCTGGATCGTGGTCGGCACGGTGACGGTGCTCGGCATGTGGTCGGCGGCGACCGCGACCTATTTCGCGTTCCGCGACGACGTCCTGACCCGGCTGATCGCGCGCCAGGCGGAGATGCAATACGCTTATGAAGACCGCATTGCGGAACTGCGCGCCAAGGTCGATCGCACCACTAGCCGCCAGTTGTTGGATCAGGAACAGTTCGACCAGAAACTCGACCAGATCATGCGCCGCCAGACCACGCTGGAATCGCGCGCCACCGCACTCGGCACCGTTCCGGACACCTCCGTCACCGGATCGATCAGACAGCCATCGCGGGGCGCGGCGGACGCACCGTCTTCGGGTACGCCCAAGCCCTCGCCGATCAGCGACACCGTGATTTTCGTGGCGCCGCCGGATCGCGAAGCGCGCCTGGAATCGCGCGCGCCCGTTGTCGCGCACGTTCAACCTAATCAGTTCGCGAAAATCAGGGGCGTCGATAACGTTCTCGTCCGCCTGCAGACCTCGCTCGATCAGGTCGAAAGCCGCCAGATGGCGGCGCTCAACGCGGTCGAAGACGGCATGGAATCGCGGGTGCGGCGGATGCGCGGCGTTTTTAGCGATCTAGGCCTCGATATGGCGGAATTGGAAGCCGCCACGCCGCGCGCGGGCGTGGGCGGTCCCTACGTGCCGGTCAAGCTTCCTCCCGGCGCCGGCGCTTTCGAGCGCCAGCTCTACCGGATCAACATTACCCGCGCCCAGGTGGATCGTCTCAACCGCACGCTTGCGCTGGTGCCGTATCGCAAGCCGGTGATCGGCGAAGTCGAATTCACGTCGGGCTTCGGAGTGCGCAGCGATCCCTTCCTCGGCCGCCCGGCCATGCACACCGGCCTCGATTTTCGCGCGGCCACCGGAGACCCGGTGCGCGCCACCGCAAACGGCAAAGTGGTGTCTTCGGGATGGGCGGGCGGCTATGGCCGCATGGTGGAAATCGACCATGGCAACGGCCTGTCGACCCGCTACGGCCATCTGTCAGAGATCAACGTCAAGGTCGGCGATCAGATCAGGATCGGACAGGTGATCGGCGCCGTCGGCTCAACCGGCAGATCGACCGGTCCGCATCTGCACTATGAGACCCGGATCGACGGCGACGCGGTCGATCCGCAGAAATTCCTGCGCGCCGGCGTGCGGCTGAGCGCCGGCTGAAGCCGCTATAACGGGCGGCTTCGCGAACAGAATCATTTGCGCGTATTCTGATCGCAAAACCGGTGCCCACTTTTGCGGAATACGCGCTAGTGGCCGACCTCGCCGGTGATGACGTCGCCGAACAGCTGCCACGCCTCGCCGTCGAACTTCATCAGCTGCATCTGTTCGATCGGGAAAAAGTCATCCGGGCCGGTGTTGATCTTGATGCCAGGCAGCAGCACGTCGCTCCTGAAGTCCTTGAGGTTAGCTGCCTGTTTCATCACATTTTCACGCGTGAGATCGTCGCCGCACTGCTTCAGGACCTGAACCATGGTCTGCGCCGTCGCATAGCCATAGACATTGTTGTTATTGGTCTTGTCGCCATCCGGAAAATATTTGTCCATGAAGGCAAGCCAGGTCTTGATCCCGGTATCGTCCTTCCACGCCGGATCGGTCGGATCCTTCAAATAGGCGGTCGAAATAATACCCTTCGCATTTTCCAGGCCGGCCGGCCTGAGAACCGTTGCCACCGATGTCGAGACGTTGCCGAGGAAATAAACCGGCTTCCAGCCGAGTTCGCCGACCTTGCGGATCGCCTGCGCCGCCCCCTTTGGCGCCGCCCATGTCACGAAGATATCGGCGCCCGAGTCTTT
>JBGQCE010000071.1:0-10176 GCA_041495185.1 Bradyrhizobium sp. | reverse complement strand
AGCGCGCAGTCGTTTCCGCTCACATCACAGCCGCAGGAATTCAGCGACCAGATCGTCAACGACTGTATTGCTGCGGCGGCATGATCTTTTTCGCCAAACCGCTGACACCCTCGGGTCAAGCCCGAGGGCATGCTTTGGCGGATCATGCGCGAGTGCGCGACACGATCTCGATCATTTTGCCTTCATCGTCGTCAGGCGCATACGCCTTCGCCCGCGCATAGGCCTGCACCGCCGCGCGTCCCATCACGGGAACATCCGACAGCAGGCTTTCGGCCAACGCCACGGCGTACGCGGCATCCTTGTGCCGCAGCGCGGCGGTGAAGTTCGCACCGGAGAAATTCCGCGCCGCCATGCGTTTCGAATGACGGATCACCTGCGGACTGGCGGCAACGCCGGTCTCGACCGCCTCCAGCACCAGCTTCATGTCGAGACCGGCCTGCTCGGCAATCGCAAGGCCTTCCGCGATGCCGGCAATCTGGATCGCCCCCATCAGATTGTTGATCAGTTTGTAAACGGTACCGGTACCGACCGCGCCGAAATGCCGGATCGTCGCAGAGAGCGGCACAAGAAATGGCCGCGCCTTCTCGAGGTCGGCAGGCTCGGCGCCGACCAGCAGGGTCAATTTTCCGCTGGCCGCCGCATCCGGCAGACCCGTCACGGGACTATCGATATAAACCAGACCGCGTCCGCGCAGCTCGCGCGCGAGATCGAGCGCGTGCTTGTAGGACACGGTGGAGCATTCGATCGCCAGCGTACCGGCCTTCGCCGTCGAAGCCGCGCCATCCTTGCCAAGCCACACCGCGCGCGATGCCTCGTCGTCGGCGACCATCGTCACGATGGCGTCGGCGCCATCAGCCGCATCCGCAGGCGAAGACGCCCATCGCGCGCCGCGCGCGATCAGATCTTCGGCCTTCGCCTTGCTGCGATTCCAGACCGCAACAGTAAAACCGCCGTCGAGATATCGGCCGGCCATGCCGTGACCCATCCGCCCGAGGCCAATGAAAGCGACATGTGCCATGCGTTAATCCACATCCTCGACCGCGCCGGGTGTCGTGCCGAATGCGCGCTGCGCCAACGTCGCCGCCATGAATTCGTCGAGGTCGCCGTCGAGCACGCCCGAGGTGTCCGATGTCTGCACGCCGGTGCGAAGGTCCTTCACCATCTGATAGGGCTGCAGCACATACGAGCGGATCTGGTGGCCCCAGCCGATCTCGGTCTTGGCGGCCTGGTCGGCGGCGGCCTGCGCCTCGCGCTTCTTCAATTCGATTTCGTAGAGCCGCGCGCGCAACATGTCCCACGCCTGCGCCTTGTTCTTGTGCTGCGAGCGTCCGGCCTGGCAGACCACCGCGACCCCGGTCGGAATATGCGTCAGCCGTACGGCGGATTCGGTCTTGTTGACGTGCTGCCCGCCGGCGCCACCCGAGCGCATGGTGTCGGTGCGCACGTCGGACTCCTTGATGTCGATCTTGATGCTGTCGTCGACGACCGGAAAGATCGCGACGGACGAGAACGAGGTGTGGCGGCGCGCGTTGGAATCGAACGGCGATATCCGCACCAGCCGATGCACGCCAGCTTCGGTCTTGAGCCAGCCATAGGCGTTGTGACCGCTGATCTGGATGGTGGCGGACTTGATGCCGGCCTCTTCTCCTTGAGTCTCTTCCAGATATTCGATCTTGAAGCCGTGCTTTTCGGCCCAGCGCGTATACATGCGCAGCAGCATCTCGGCCCAGTCCTGGCTCTCGGTACCGCCGGCGCCGGCGTGAACCTCGAGATAGGAATCGAAGCGGTCGGCTTCCCCCGACAGCAAGGCTTCCAGTTCGCGGCGGGCGACTTCCTTCTTCAGATTTTTCAGCGCGGTCTCGGCCTCGGTAACGACGCCGGAATCGTTCTCGGCTTCGCCGAGTTCGATCATCCCGATGTTGTCCTCGAGTTCGCGCTCGACCTTGCCGATACCGCTGAGCGCATCCTCCAGCGAGGTTCGCTCCTGCATCACCTTCTGTGCCTTCTGGGGGTCGTTCCAGAGATTGGGGTCTTCCGCGAGCTTGTTCAGCTCCGCAAGACGCGCCGTGGATGCATCGACGTCAAAGATGCCTCCTCAGCAGCCCGACTGACTGCTTGATCTCTTCGACTAAACGTTCGACCTCGGCGCGCATGAGCTCTCTGATCTGCGGCATTGGGCCGCCATTTTGTAAATGCGTGCGAGGGATGTAGCGGCATGCGCCGCAAAGCGCAATCGGCTTGCGCCCTGACTGTTAGTACAGCCCGCCGGTCCCCGACCGCATGATATTGCCTGCGTCAGGCGGCGCCATCATCGAACGGCCGTCGGCATCTGCCACGCCGATGACCGAGTAATTATCCGGCGGCGCGGTACCCGGCTTGAAGGCTTCGAGGATGGTCCTGCCGGTGTCGCCCGGACCGGCCCGCATTCCGGACTTGGCGTCGACGCGGATCAGCTTGATCCCGGCGGGCACCTTGAACGGGATCGCCGGCTTGTCGGCGAGCGCGAGCTTCAGGAAGTCCCGCGCAATCGGCGCGGCCAGATGACCGCCGGTGGCGCCTCTGCCGAGGTTGCGCGGCTTGTCGTAGCCCATATAGATGCCGACCACGATGTCGGGTGAAAAGCCGATGAACCAGGCATCCTTTTCATCGTTGGTGGTGCCGGTCTTGCCCGCGATCGGCTTGCCGACTTCCTTCACCACCATCGCCGTGCCGCCCTGGACAACGCCTTCCATCATCGAGGTGATCTGGTAGGCCGTCATCGAATCCAGCACCTGCTCCCTGCGGTCAACGAGCTGGGGCTCGGGCTGATTCTTCCAGCCGCCGGCGGCGTCGCAGCCGCGGCATTCGCGCGCGTCATGTTTGAAAATCGTATGGCCGTAACGGTCCTGGATGCGATCAATCAGGGTCGACTTCACGCGCCGCCCGCCATTGGCGAACATCGAATAGGCCGTGACCATCCGCATCACGGTGGTCTCGCCGGCGCCGAGTGCGTAGGACAGATAGTTCGGCAACTCGTCATAGACCCCGAAGCGCTTGGCATATTCGCCGATCAGGGGCATGCCGATGTCCTGCGCCAGCCGCACCGTCACCGTATTGAGCGACTGCCGCAGCGCGTTGCGCAGCGTCGTCGGCCCCATATATTTGCCGGACGAATAGTTCTCCGGACGCCAGACGCCCGCGCCCTGCCCCTGATCGATTTCGATCGGCGCATCGACCACGACGGTCGATGGCGTATATCCGTTGTCGAGCGCCGAAGAGTACACGATCGGCTTGAAGGACGATCCCGGTTGCCGGTAGGCCTGCGTGGCGCGGTTGAACTGGCTCTGGTCGAACGAGAAGCCGCCGACCATCGCCAGCACGCGGCCGGTCCAGGGATCCATCACCACCATCGCGCCGGAGACTTCCGGCAACTGACGCAGCCGATACTGGCCCTCGACTGGATTGCCGTCCTTGGCAATCAGGGGATCCGCATAGACCACGTCGCCCGCCGCAAGCACCTGCGACACGTTTGTCGGTGTCTTGAAGCGCGTCGGGCCCGATGCAGCCTTGGCCCATCTGACGCCGTCAAGCGTGATGATTCCGGTCTGCCGTTCCTTCGCAACGGCGCCGCCCAGTTCGCGGCCGGGCTGGAAACCAATTCGCGCGGATTGATCGCTGGTTTCCAGCACCACCGCCATGCGCCAGGGCGAGATGTCCGACAGCGATTTGACGTCGGCGAGCTTCACGCCCCAGTCGCCGGATATATCGAGCTTGCTGATCGCGCCGCGCCAGCCCTGCTGTTCGTCAAAGGTGACGAGGCCGGCCGCCATGGTCTTGCGCGCCATCACCTGAATCTTCGGGTCGAGCGTGGTCCTTACCGACAGGCCGCCTTCATAGAGTTTCTTTTCGCCGTATCGCTCGAACACATCGCGGCGGACTTCTTCGGCAAAATATTCGCCGGCGAAAATGTGCGCGGCATTGCTCCGGCTGGTGACGATCAACTGATCCTTGCGGGCCTTGTCGGCGTCGGCCTGTTTGATCCAGCCGTTTTCCACAAGGCGGTCGATCACGTAGTTGCGGCGCTCGATCGCGCGGTCACGGTTGCGGACCGGATGCAGCGCCGCCGGCGCCTTGGGCAACGCCGCCAGATAGGCGGCTTCCGACACCGTGAGTTCGTTCACCGATTTGTCGAAATAGACCAGCGACGCCGCGGCGACGCCGTAAGCGCCAAGGCCGAGATAGATTTCATTGAGATAGAGTTCGAGGATCTTGTCCTTGGAGTAGGCGCGCTCGATCCGCATCGCCAGCAAGGCTTCCTTGATCTTGCGGGTGAACGACACCTCGTTGGTCAGAAGAAAGTTCTTCGCGACCTGCTGGGTAATCGTGGAAGCGCCCTGCGGACGGCGGTTGGAGCCGTAATTCTGCGCATACAGCACGGCCGCGCGCGCCATGCCGGAAAAGTCGATGCCGCCATGCTCGTAGAAATTCTTGTCCTCGGCGGCGAGGAACGCGTTGATGACCAGTTTTGGAACCGCCTGGATCGGCAGATACAGCCGGCGTTCCTTGGAATATTCGCCCAGCAGCGCGCCATCCGACGCATGGACGCGCGTCATCACCGGCGGCTCATAGTCCTGCAGCTGCGAATAATCGGGCAGGTCCTTGGAGAAATGCCAGATCAGCCCTGCGGTGGCGGCGACGCCCACCAGAAACACCACGGTTCCGGCAGCGAACAGGAAACCCAGGAACCGCACCAGCAAGCGCATTATCGAATATCCGTTCCAACCCTGGCGCCGTAACTCCCGGCGTTTTGCTCGGCGTCACCGCCGCGGAACGAACTGCCGTTCCGCGCGGACTTATCATACGTCGGCCGAGAGGGAATTTTGATCGATTCCAAACACCTCGCGGTGGTTTTTTTATAGGGCCACCGCTGTGGCCAAACTAGGGCTTCCGCCACGGAAGCGTTCCCTTTTCAATGTGCCGGCCCGGCGGTCGCCAGGCGTTTGGCAAAGAAGGCGTCGATCGCCTGCGCCATCGATCCGACGGTGCGGGAACGCCAGTTCTCCGAGACCAGGTGTTCGAGGTCGTCCTTGTTCGAGACATAGCCGAGTTCGATAAGCACCGACGGCACGTCGGGGGCCTTCAGCACCTTGAAGCCGGCGGATTTCAACGGATGCTTGTGCATCCGCACGGTGCTCTTCATCTCGCCCATCAGCAGGCGTGCGAACCGGTTCGAGAAGGTGCGGGTTTCGCGCTGCGCCAGGTCGATCAGGATGTCGGCAACCTCCGTCGGCTCTTCCGTCAGGTTAACCCCGCCAATCGCATCAGCCTTGTTTTCCGCTTCCGCCAGCCGTTCGGCCTCCGCGTCGGAGGCGCGATCCGACAGCGTGTAGATGGTGGCGCCCTGGGCGTCGCCTTCCCGGCGCGGCAATGCGTCGGCATGGATCGAAACGAACAGCGACGCCGACTGATTGCGCGCGATCCTGACACGGTCGGCGAGCGGGATGAAGGTATCGTCGGTGCGGGTCATGACCACGCGGTATTTGCCTGACTTCTCGATGCGATCGCGCAACGCCAGGCCAAACCCCAAGACGAGTTCTTTTTCGTTGGGGCCACCGGCCTGCGTGCCATTGTCGATGCCGCCATGGCCCGGGTCGATCACCACGACGGGCCGTAAATCTGCTGGTACAGCAGGCTTGGGCGCGGCAGGCGCTTCCGCGGGTGCAGCGGCTACGGTGTCCGCGATCGCAGGCCTCAACTCCGGCCGGCTTTCTGCCGCGAGCGATTGAACGAAGGTGGTGCGGTCGACTTGTTCGAACTCAAGCACCAGCCGCGGCGGCTGGCCATTGGCCGCTTCCAGCACATAGGAATTTGCGATTCTGGCCGGGCCGGTCAGATCGAACACGATCCGCGAGCCGCCAGGCATGACCAGCCCGTATCGGAAGGCCTTGACCAGCCCGCGCCCGGCGCTGCCTATGCCGGCAGCCAGCCGAAAATCGACCTGAGGGATATCCACCACCACCCGATACGGATCGGCCAGCGCAAAGGCGCGAAACTGGATGGTCTTGTCGAGGTCAAGAACGAAGCGGGTTTGCCTGGCGTCGCCGGCGAGGCGAGCGTCAGAGGCAATGGCGAAACTCGATGCCGCCATCGTGCTCGATGACTGGCCTTCTGCCGCACCGGCAATGGTAACGCCGCAACACAGCAATGCTGCAGCGCACACCAGCGCGCATCCCAGCAAAACACGACGATTTGCGCGGCTCGCCAAACGAATCTGTGCCTCCGAGCAGCCCTCTTACCGCAATAGAACCGCAGGGTTAACCGTAGCTTAATGCCGTTCCGGCGAATATGGCAGAGTGTTGCCAGGCGGCGACGCTTCCCTTGCACGAGAGGCCCAATCCACGTATGTACAGGGGGCTGACGGCTAAAACTCCCGGTTGTGTCGCGTTCAGCCTCCCGGTGCAGCGCCGGAACCTTCGAAATCTCGGGGATTCCAGCGTCTTTCCGATCCCTCCACGGCCAGCGCAGCGCGCGGCTGACAAGGAGCGGCGGTTTCGAGCCCGAGCGGCGTCCGGTCCCAGGTTACCATCTTGTTCCAGGGACGGTTTAAGAGACGGCGTAACCGATTATCCGGCCCCCCAACGGGCCCGATATGCGAACAGCCGGCGAGCGCTTTGGCGCCGCGCCGGGCTTTCAGCGACAGACAAAGGCGGCGCTTTTTGCCGCCAACATGTTCAGACGGGCCGACGCATGATGCGCCAGACTGTGTTGCCGACCATGATCCACGGAACAACCGCGCCGACACGGAGCGAAAGCTCCGCGCGTCGTTTTGCTCCGACGGAATCGCGTTCGGCCGGGCGCCCCGGGTTGCGTTTTGGCCTTCCCCTCACCCCCGAATCAGGTGGACCGTCGCGTCAACCGGCCGCGCGATACGCGCTCACGGTCATACGCGTCCGCCGCCGTCATGAGTTCCAAAATGCCCAACAAAATGTTGATCGATGCCACCCACCCGGAAGAAACCCGGGTCGTTGTGGTCCGCGGCAACCGCGTCGAAGAATTTGATTTCGAGACCGCCCAGCGCAAACAACTGCGCGGCAACATCTACCTCGCCAAGGTCACGCGCGTAGAGCCGTCGCTGCAGGCCGCCTTCATCGAATATGGCGGCAACCGTCACGGCTTTCTCGCCTTCAGCGAAATCCACCCCGACTATTATCAAATTCCGGTCGCCGATCGCCAGGCGCTGATCGAGGCGGACGAACGCGCCCATCGCGAGGCCGAGGAAGAAAGCGAAAACCGCTCCAACCGCCGCCGCCCGCGCCACCGCAATTCGCGTCGCCGCGGCAATGGCGAGCGCATCCAGAGCGAGATCGTCGAGAGCGCAAGCGCGTCACAGGCGGCGCCGCCGCATGAGGGCGAGGCACACGCCGAAAACGGGCACCCGGAAAACGGTCACGCCCACGCCCATGACGACGAACACCATCACGCAGATGCGGAGCATCATGATCATCATGAACATGCCCATGACGAGCACGATCATGTTCACCTGAGCGAGACGCCGGCTGCGGAATCGCAACCCGATATGCCCGTTGCGGCAGCAATCGAAGCATCCGCCGGCGCGGAAGCCCGCGAGGACCGTGCGGATGATGAGCGCAACCACGAAGAGCACGCGCACGAAAACGCGGCTCACGCCGACGACGCGCCGCACGCCGAAGACGGCGGCGGTGAGCATGTCGAACACGCCGGCGGCGAGACCACCGCATCGGATCACGCCGGACAGGCCGTCCCGCATGGCGACGAAAACCACGACGATGAAGACGAAGGCGACGAGGCCGAGGAAGAAGTCGTTGAATCCGTCGGCGGCGACGACGTCATGGAAGAGGTGCCGGAACGCGCCTTCCGTCCGCGCCGTCAGTATAAAATTCAGGAAGTCATCAAGCGCCGCCAGGTGATGCTGGTGCAGGTCGTCAAGGAAGAACGCGGCAACAAGGGCGCCGCGCTGACGACGTATCTGTCGCTGGCCGGCCGCTATGCGGTATTGATGCCCAACACCGCGCGCGGCGGCGGCATCAGCCGCAAGATCACGTCCGCACAGGATCGCTCTCGCTTAAAGGAAGTGGTGCAGGATCTCGACGTGCCCGAGGGCATGGGGATCATTCTGCGCACCGCGGGCGCATCGCGCACCAAGCCCGAAATCAAGCGCGACTTCGAATATCTGATCCGCATGTGGGAAACCGTGCGCGACATGACCCTGAAGTCGCAGGCCCCTACCCTGGTCTACGAGGAAGGCTCGCTGATCAAGCGGTCGCTGCGCGATCTCTACAACAAGGAAATCGACGAAATCCAGGTCGCCGGCGAAGCCGGCTATCAGGAAGCCCGCGATTTCATGAAGATGCTGATGCCCTCGAACGTGCGCGCGGTCAGGCAATACCGCGACGGCCAGCCGCTGTTCTCGCGGATGGGCGTCGAGAGCCAGCTCGATGCGATGTTCTCGCCGACCGTGCAATTGCGGTCCGGCGGCTACATCGTGATCAACCAGACCGAAGCGCTGGTTTCGATCGACGTCAATTCAGGCCGCTCGACCCGCGAACATCACATCGAGGACACCGCGCTCAAGACCAACCTCGAAGCATCAGAGGAAGTCGCTCGCCAGCTGCGCCTGCGCGATCTCGCGGGCCTGATCGTCATCGACTTCATCGACATGGACGAGAAGCGCAACAACCGCTCGGTCGAACGCAAACTCAGCGATTGCCTGCGGCAGGACCGCGCGCGAATCCAGGTCGGGCGCATCTCGCATTTCGGCCTGCTCGAAATGTCGCGCCAGCGCATTCGCGCCAGCGTGCTGGAGAGCTCGACCGAGCCATGCCCGCAATGCGGCGGAAGCGGCCATGTGCGTTCGGTTTCTTCGGTGGCGCTGCAGTTGCTGCGCGGGCTTGAGGAAATACTGATGAAGGGCGCGACCCACAATCTCGTGGTGCGCACCCGGACCGACGTCGCGCTCTACGTCCTCAATCACAAGCGCGGCCATCTGCGCGATCTCGAGAACAGCTTCAAGGTGACGCTTGCCGTGATCGCCGACCCGACCGTGAGCGGCCAGCAGTCGTTCGTCATCGACCGCGGCGAGCAGGTGCATACGCTGGAAGCCGCCAAGGCGCTGCTGGCGGCGCAGGTTGCGGCCTTCCCTGCGCAATCAGAAGAAGCGTTCGACGAGGAAGAGCCGTTCGATATCGAAGTCGAATCGGAAGTGGAAACCGAAGAGACCGAAGGCCTGACCGACGATCTCGCGGCCGGCGAAGAGACTGGCGGTGAAACTGAGGCGGATGGCCACAAGCGCAAGCGGCGGCGCCGGCGGCGCGGCCGTCCGGGCGAGCCGCGCGAAGGCGGGCCCGCGCGCGAAGGAAACGATTTTGCCCGCGTGGCGCCTGAAACGGTCGCGGCAGCCGGAACTATCGCCGACGAAAGCGAGACCGACGAAGACGAAACTGACGAACAGCCCGGCCAGGTTCGCACCGATCAGGCAGCAGGCGGCGAGCGGCGGCCCCGCCGTCGCGGACGTCGTGGCGGACGCCGCCGGCGCGGCGGAATGGAAGACGGTCTGGCCGGATCGATTGCGGACGAACTGGGGCCTGCATCGGCTCCGGAGGCAACGAATGCGGTTGCCGATTTCGACGGATATTCGCCACCCACGCCGTCTGTTCCGGACGTTCAACCCGAACCCGTCGCACCACCGCCCGAACTGCAACGTGGGGATCGCAATCAGCCGGAGGCGGCGCGTGCGTCGACCGAGGCGGAGACCGCCCAGGAGGCCGAGCGCGCCGCGCGGCGGCGTTCGACCGTGCGCGAAAAGGTGAGCTTCCTGGTCGATGCCCAGCCCGATGCGGCGACGCCCGTCATGCGCAGCCAGCCCGAGCCGGCAGCGTCCCCCGCCCCGGTTCAGCAACCCGATTCCGGGACAACCGACGACGGCCAGCCCCGCCGCGCCGGATGGTGGTCGCGGCGCTTCGGCAACGGCGAATAGCAAATCCGGTTTGCGAGAAAAAGCCGCCCGGCAAAACCGGGCGGTTTTTTATTCGTCAAGAATTGAATTGCGGCGCGTCATCGGCAAGCCGCATCACGCTCAAGAACGAGTAAGTGCTCCCCATTGTAACCCAAAAATCGATTTGAGCGGCGGCCATCAGTACCTCCGTTGGAATCCTTGTCGCT
>JBGQCE010000070.1:0-10195 GCA_041495185.1 Bradyrhizobium sp. | reverse complement strand
TTCCGTCATTGCGAGGAGCGTAGCGACGAAGCAATCCATTCTTTCGCGGCGACATCTATGGATTGCTTCGCTTCGCTCGCAATGACGGCATACAACAATAAGCAGGGAGAAACCGCCAATGTCCACCACCACCCATGCGCCGAAAAATGTCGATCCCTCCGCGTCGCTACATGCCGAAGCGCTGGGGCAGGCCAGGAGCCATGGGCGGCTTAAAGGCCGCCGCATCATCGTGGTCGGCGCCGGCCAGCGCAAGATCATCGACGAGGATCCGCCCATCGGTAACGGCCGCGCAATGTCGGTGCTGTTTGCGCGCGAGGGCGCTGATGTGGCCTGCATCGATGTCAACAAGGAAGCTGCGGACAACACGGTTGCGCAGATTACATCCGAAGGCGGCAAGGCCTTTGCCTGTTACGTCGACGTCTCCGACGTCACGGCGATTGCCCCTAGCGTGGAGCGTTGCGCCAAGCAGCTCGGCGGCCTCGACGGGCTGGCGCTGAACGTCGGCATCTCGCATGGCCTGTCGCTACCGAAAATGACGGTGGAAGCCTGGGACAAGGATTTCGCCGTGAATGTGCGCAGCCACATGCTGTTCGCACAAAAGGCGCTGGAAGTGATGGCGCCGGGCGGCGCGATCATTCTGATGTCCTCGATGGCCAGCCAGCGCGCCAACGGCCGCAACCCCGGCTACGAATCTTCCAAGGCGGCCCAGATCGCGCTCGGCCGCGCCATTGCGCGGGCCGGTGAGGAAAAGGGCATTCGCTGCAATGTGATTGCGCCGGGATTCATGGATACGCCGATGGGCCGCGACGCCAGCCGCCGCCGGTCCGATCGCGCCGTCACAGTGCCGTTCGGCCGTCAGGGCACCGGCTGGGAGGTCGCCTATGCCGCGCTGTTTCTGATTTCGAATGAATCATCCTACGTCAACGCGCACACGCTGTTCCTCGACGGCGGCCACATGGCAGGCATCGTGCGGGGCTAGAATGCGTATCTCGAATAGCTCGCGGCATTGCCGCAGTGATAAGAGATACCATCTGCCTTTCACCTGCAATTTTCCGGAAAACAACAAAATGAGCAAGCCGACCAAACTCTTCGAGCCCTTTAAGCTTGGCCCGATCACCCTCCCCAATCGACTTGTGATGGCGCCCCTGACCCGCAACCGCGCGGTCGCGGGCATGGTGCCTAGTCCATTGGCGATCGAATATTACGGGCAGCGCGCCTCCGCAGGGTTGCTGATCACCGAAGCGAGCCAGGTTTCGCAGCAGGGCCAGGGTTATCAGGACACGCCCGGCATCTACTCGAAAGAACAGGTAGCCGGCTGGCGCAAGGTAACGAACCGCGTGCACGAGCGTGGCGGACGCATCTTCATCCAGATCTGGCATGTCGGGCGCATTTCGCACACTTCGCTGCAGCCCAACAACGGCGCGCCGGTCGCGCCGTCAGCGATCCGCGCCAAGGGCAAGACTTTCGTCGGCGGAACCTTCACCGATATCTCCGAGCCCCGCGCGCTGGCGCTGGAGGAAATCCCCGGGATTATCGAGAGTTTCAAGCGCGGCACGGCGAACGCGCTGGAGGCCGGCTTCGACGGCGTCGAAATCCATGGCGCCAACGGTTATCTGCTGGATCAGTTCGCCAAGGACGGCACCAACAAGCGCACGGATGCCTATGGCGGATCGATCGAGAACCGCGCCAGGCTGATGCTCGAAGTCGCAAAGGCCGTCTCCGCGGAAGCAGGATCCGAGCGAACCGGCATCCGCATTTCGCCGGTGACGCCGGCAAACGATGTCTCCGACAGCAATCCGCAACCGCTGTTCGATCATATCGTCGATCATCTCAATGCGATGAAGCTGGTCTACATCCACGTCATCGAAGGTGCTACCGGCGGCCCGCGCGACAACGCGCCGTTCGACTACGGCTCCTTACGCAAGCGCTTCAAGGGGGCCTATATGGCCAACAACGGCTATGATTTCGAACTCGCGACCAAGGTGCTCGCAGCAGGCGAGGCCAACCTGATCGCGTTCGGAAAGCCGTTCATTTCAAATCCCGACCTTGTCGAGCGCCTGAAACGCGGCGCGCCGCTCAACGCGCCGGACAAGGCGACGTTCTATGGCGGCGGCGCCAAGGGCTACACCGACTATCCCGCCTTGGGAGAGGCGCTGGCGGCGCAGTAGGAAGACTGTCATTCCGGGGCGCATCGAAGATGCGAACCCGGAATCTCGCGCCGACAATCTCTGGATTCCGGGTTCGACACTTCGCGTCGCCCCGGAATGACGAAAAAGAAAAAGGCCGGGATCGCTCCCGGCCTTTCGTTTCGTGGATGGCCGGGTCATCTTGTGCGAAGACGCGCTTCGCGCTTTTGCCCGGCCATGACGATGTTGGACCGCCTCAGTTCGAGGCGCGCTTGGGCGGCGTTGCCGGCCACGACTTGATCAGTGCGTCGTAGTCGATGGTTTCACCCTTCGGCTTCTCGTTTGCCAGTTTGCGCTGGGGCGCAATCGTGTGGTCCTTCTCGGCCTTGGCGAACCAGTACTCGGGTTTCTCCTTCTTGTTGAGCTTCGGCCCGCAAGCGCCCTGCACGCCCGATTTCTCGAGACGCTCCATCACGGAATCCTGCGCTGCCGCCAAAGCGTCCATCGCCGCCTGCGGCGTCTTCGCACCGGACGACGCATCGCCGATGTTCTGCCACCACAACTGGGCAAGCTTCGGATAATCCGGCACGTTGTTGCCGGTCGGGGTCCACTGCACGCGCGCCGGCGAACGGTAGAACTCGATCAGCCCCCCGAGTTTCGGCGCGCGCTCGGTGAACGACTTGTCCCAGATGTCGGATTCACGGATGAAGGTGAGACCGACATGGCTCTTCTTCAGGCTCACCGTCTTGGACACGATGAACTGCAGATA
This sequence comes from Bradyrhizobium sp., assembly GCA_041495185.1. Lineage (GTDB taxonomy): Bacteria > Pseudomonadota > Alphaproteobacteria > Rhizobiales > Xanthobacteraceae > Bradyrhizobium. The sequence goes on along the minus strand of JBGQCE010000070.1, from coordinate 7,300 downwards.
CAGCCAGGCTGCCTTGCGGCGGTCGGCCGGCGTGGACTTCAGGAGCGTCAGGGATCCTGCGTCCTGATAGCCGAGCTTCATGCCGTCCTTCCAGTAGGCGCCGTGCGGAGATGGCGCCATGCGCCATTTCGGCGTGCCATCGGCATTCATCACCGGGCCAGGCTTCACCATGTCGGCGGTGAAAGCCGTGTACCAGAAGATTTGCTGCGCGATCGCACCTTGTGCCGGCACCGGTCCCGATTCGGAGAAGGTCATGCCTTGCGCCTGCGGCGGGGCATACTTCTTCATCCACTCGAGATATTTGGCGATCGAATAGACCGCCGCCGGACCGTTGGTGTCGCCGCCGCGTTCGACGGACGAACCCACGGGACGACAGCCTTCCATGCGGATGCCCCATTCGTCGACGGGAAGACCGTTCGGGATGCCCTTGTCGCCGTTGCCTGCCATCGACAACCACGCGTCGGTGAAGCGCCATCCCAGCGACGGATCTTTCTTGCCGTAGTCCATGTGACCATAGACCTTGACGCCGTTGATCTCCTTGATGTCGTTGGTGAAGAACTCGGCGATATCTTCATAGGCCGACCAGTTCACGGGAACGCCGAGCTCGTAGCCATACTTGGCCTTGAACTTGGCCTTGTAGTCGGGATTGGTGAACCAGTCGTAGCGGAACCAATAGAGGTTCGCGAACTGCTGGTCGGGAAGCTGATACAGTTTCCCGTCCGGCGAGGTGGTGAACGACTTGCCGATGAAGTCGTTGACGTCGAGCATGGAATCGGTGACGTCCTTGCCTTCGCCGGTCATATAGTCGGACAGCACGATGGTCTGGCCATAGCGGAAGTGCGTGCCGATCAGATCGGAGTCGTTGATCCAGCCGTCATACACGTTCTTTCCGGACTGCATCTGGGTCTGCAGCTTTTCAACCACGTCGCCTTCCTGAATGACGTCGTGCTTGATTTTGATGCCGGTGATTTCGGTGAAGGCCTTCGCCAGGGTTTTGGATTCATATTCGTGCGTCGTGATCGTTTCCGAGACGACGTTGATCTCCATACCCTTGAACGGCTGAGCCGCCTTTTCGAACCACTGCAGTTCCTTCAACTGATCGGCCTTGGACAAGGTCGAGGGTTGAAATTCGGTGTCGATCCACTTCTGCGCGGTCGCGTCGTCCGCAAAGGCGGGCGCAGCAATTGTCACAGAAGCCGCAATCAGCGCCGCGGCGCTCGTCATCGTCAGAAAGCTGTTTTTGGTCAAGGGACCACTCCTTCTCCTAAAGTGTCGCATGTTGGTTCCTCCGTTGCAGCGACAAACATCCAGGCCCGGGTTGATCCCGGATCTGCTCTTTTTCGCCCGGTCAGACGGTGCGGAAAATTGCAACCGCCGAAACAAGCGAAATCACGGTAGCGAGCCACAGGCTCGACAATTCAACTCCCTCTCCGATCGGAAGCGTCGCGATCGTGTCGGTGCCGACCAGCCCGATCCACAACAGATGGATAGCGGCGGTCATGATCAGTGAAATGAACAGCCGGTCGCCGCGCGTCGTTGGAATGCGCAGGACCCCGACGCGCTCGGCTTCCGGATAGGCAACCGCGAGCCATGTCATGACCGCAAGCGTCGTCGCAAGAAGCGCGAAAAAGATCGCGGTCGGGACCGTCCAGGCCATCCATGCGATGCTTTCCATGGTGCCTCCCCTCAGACCCTGCCGAGCGCGAAGCCGCGCGCGATGTAATTGCGGACAAACCAGATCACCAGCGCACCGGGAATGATGGTCAGGACACCGGCCGCGGCCAGCAGCCCCCAGTCCATTCCGGCCGCGGAAACGGTTCGCGTCATCACCGCCGAGATCGGCTTGGCGTCAACCGACGTCAGCGTGCGCGCCAGCAGCAACTCGACCCAGGAAAACATGAAGCAGAAGAACGCCGCGACGCCGATGCCGCTGGCGATCAGCGGCACCAGAATCTTGATGAAGAACCGCGGGAACGAATAGCCGTCCAGGAAAGCCGTCTCGTCGATCTCGCGCGGCACGCCGGACACGAACCCTTCCAGGATCCATACCGCCAGCGGTACGTTGAAGATGCAGTGCGCAAGGGCGACCGCCCACGGCGTATCGAACAGGTTGATCGCCGAATAGAGATTGAAGAACGGCAGCGCATAGACCGCCGCCGGCGCCATCCGGTTCGACAATAGCCAGAAGAACAGATGCTTGTCGCCGAGGAAGCGGTAACGCGAAAACGCATAGGCTGCCGGCAAGGCGACCGAAATCGAGATGACGGTATTGATCAGCACATATTTCAGCGAATGGATGTAGCCGGAATACCAGCTCTCGTCGGTGAAGATGCGCATGTAATTGGCAATCGTCGGCTGGTGCGGCCACAGCGTCATCGTCGTGACGATCTCGTTGTTGGTCTTGAAGCTCATGTTGACCAGCCAATAGATCGGCAGCAGCAGGAAGATCAAAAACAGCGAGAGAATGAGGCGGCGGCCGGGAATCGAATGCATCACGCGACTCCCTTATTGGCCGGGCGCTCGGCGCCGGCGTTGGTCATGACGGTGTAGAACACCCAGCACACGATGATGATGATCAGGTTGTAGACCAGTGACAGCGCGGCAGCCTTGCCGAGGTCGAACTGTCCGAGCGCGATCTTGACGAGCTCGATCGAAACGAACGTCGTCGAATTGCCTGGACCGCCGCCCGTCACCACGAACGGTTCGGTATAGATCATGAAACTGTCCATGAACCGCAGCAGCACCGCGATCAGCAGCACGCGATTCATTTTCGGAAGCTGAATGGCGGTAAACACCGCCCATCGCGATGCGCCGTCGATCTGCGCCGCCTGATAATAGGCGTCGGGGATCGATTTCAGCCCGGCGTAACACAATAGCGCAACGAGGCTGGTCCAGTGCCAGACATCCATCACGATGACGGTGGCCCATGCGTCGAAATCGTTGGAGACATAATTGTAGTTCAGCCCGATACCGTTCAGCGTATAGCCGAGCAGGCCGATGTCGGGCCGGCCGAAAATCTGCCAGATCGTTCCGACCACGTTCCACGGAATGAGCAGCGGCAATGCCAGGATCACAAGGCACGCGGCGACGCTCCAGCCTTCGCGCGGCATCGAAAGCGCGACCACGATTCCAAGCGGGACCTCGATTGCAAGTATCGCGGCGGAGAAAAACAGGTTGCGCCACAGCGAGGCCAGGAACCGCTCGCCGAGATCGGTGGAGGGATCGAGCAGCTCCTTGAACCAGCCGACGCCGTTCCAGAAGAACTGATTGTTGCCGAAGGTGTCCTGCATCGAATAGTTCACCACCGTCATCAGCGGCAGGATGGCCGAGAAAGCCACCACCAGAAACACCGGCAGCACCAGGAACCAGGCTTTCTGATTGATTGTCTTGTCCATCACGTCCCCTCGACCAGAAGACTGTCGGCGTAGACGTGAACGTGCGACGGGTCGAACAGCAGTCCGGCGGCATTGTCCGGAATCGAAAATCCCGGCGGCACCCGTGCCGAGAATTTTGCATCGCCAATTCGAACGCGCGCGTAACGGACGCGCCCCAGATCGTCGATCCGCTCGATACTGGCCAACAGCAGGCCGGAGCCGGGCGGCGCGACCTCGACGAATTCGGGGCGCACGCCGATTTCGATCTTCGCGCCTGCCGGCAAGCCGTCGTAATTGCGGTCGAGCCGGATGGTGTGGCCGTCGATCCGGGCCTCGCGGCCCCTGACCTCGGCGGGCACGATGTTCATGCCGGGCGAGCCGATGAAATAGCCGACGAAGGTGTGCGCCGGCTTGTCGAACAATTCCGCCGGCGTCCCGCTCTGCACCACGCGGCCGTCATGCATGACCACGACGGTATCGGCGAATGTCAGCGCCTCGGTCTGGTCATGGGTGACGTAAATCATCGTCAGGTCGAGATCGCGATGCAGCGCCTTCAGCTTCGATCGCAACTGCCATTTCAGTTCGGGATCGATCACCGTCAGCGGCTCGTCGAACAGCACGGCCGCGACATCGGAGCGGACCAAGCCCCGGCCGAGCGAGATTTTCTGCTTGGCGTCGGCCGTCAGCCGCTGCGCTTTACGTCCGAGATAGGGCGTGAGGTCGAGCAGGCGCGCGATCTCGGCCACCCGCGCGTCGACCTCCGGCTTGGGCACGCCGCGATTCCTGAGCGGAAATGCGAGATTTTGCCCGACCGTCATGGTGTCGTAGATCACCGGAAACTGGAACACCTGCGCGATATTGCGCTTCTGGGTCGACAACGGTGTGATGTCGACGCCGTCGAACAGGATCTTGCCGCGCGAAGGCGTGACGATGCCCGAGATGAGATTGAGCAGCGTGGTCTTGCCGCAGCCCGACGGCCCAAGCAGCGCATAGGCCCCGCCCTGCCGCCAGGTCATCGAGATCGGCTTGAGCGCAAACGATTCGAGGGCGGCATTGTTGCCGCTGTAGGAGTGCGCGAGATCGACGAGGTCAATGCGGGCCATGCTGCATCTCCCTCACATCGTGCCGGGGGCGGCGACCAGACGGCCGGCCGCGTCGAACACAAAGACATTATTCGGATCGAGCGCCGCATCCAGCACGTGGCCGGGCGGATATTCGTGCACGCCCTGCAGCACGGCGACCCAGTTGGAAGCATCGCGGCTGAGATGCACGAAGCTTTCGGAGCCGGTGATTTCGGTCACCGTCACGGTGGCGGAAAACGCATGGCGGCCGGCAATGCCGTTGGCGACCTCTAGCTGGTGGGCGCGGAAGCCGACCCGGTAGGCGCCGTCGCCAAGACCCGCGTAAAGCCCTGAGGCCTGTGCCTGCACGCCGCCGGCGTACTGAACCGAGCCGTTCTTCTTTTCGATCCCGACGATGTTGAGCGGCGGATCGGAAAATACCTGGGCGACCCGCAGGGTGTCGGGATGGCGATAGACTTTCGACGTATCGCCGGCCTGCAAGACCTCACCTTCCCACATGCAGATGGTACGACCGCCAAGCAATAGCGCCTCGGAGGGCTCCGTCGTCGCATAGACGAAGATCGCGCCGGAGGCCTCAAAGATGCGCGGCAATTCCGTGCGCAATTCCTCGCGCAGCTTGTAGTCGAGATTGGCGAGAGGCTCGTCCAAGAGCACCAGATCGGCGCCCTTCACCAGCGCGCGCGCGATCGCGGTGCGCTGCTGCTGGCCGCCGGACAATTGCAGCGGCGTGCGGTTCAGATAGGGCTCCAGCCTCAGGAGTTTTGCCGCCTCCTGCACGCGTTTGTCGATTTCCTCGCGCGGCCTGCCCTGCACCCGCAGCGGCGAAGCAATGTTTTCATAGACTGATAGCGAGGGATAATTGATGAACTGCTGGTAGACCATGGCCACCGAGCGCTGCCGCACATCGACGCCGGTGACATCCTTGCCGTTGACAAGCACGCGGCCGGTTGTCGGCTTGTCGAGGCCGGCGAGCAGCCGCATGATCGAGGTCTTGCCCGACAGCGTCGGGCCGAGCAGCACGCTCAGGGTGCCACCTTCAAGCGTCAGCGAGACATCGCGGATGGTCGGAACGCCATCGACTGATCGCGCGACGTGTTCGAGTGTCACGGTCATGTCCGCCCTCCCGCTTCAAGCAAGGGGCGTTCAGAAGCAGCGCGATGGGCGGCAATCCAGTCGTCGATGCCGGCGATTTCGGCGGGTGACAATCGCAATCCAAGCTTGGATCGCCGCCAGACGACGTCTTCGGCCGTGCAGGCCCACTCCGACGACATCAGGTACCTGACCTCGGCTTCCGTCAAGGTGGCGCCAAAGGACTGGCCGAGATCGGCCATCGATTTTGCATTGCCAAGCAGCTTGCCGGCGCGGGTGCCGTAGGCGTGCGCCAGCCGGTTGGCATGCGCGGGCTCAAGAAACGGATAGCTGCGCCGAAGTTCCGCCGATAGCGCTACGATCGCCGAGACATCGAGATCGCCGCCGGGCAACGGCGACTTTGCGGTCCAGCCTTGGCGGGCCTTGGCGCTGCGCAGATAAGGTGCGAGGCGTTCGAGCGCTTCCTCGGCGAGGCGGCGATAGGTGGTGATCTTGCCGCCATAGATCGACAATAGCGGCGCGCCGCCCGGCGTATCGAGTTCGAAAACGTAATCGCGGGTAGCAGCCTTGGCTTCGCTGGCGCCGTCGTCATAGAGCGGGCGAACGCCGGCATAGGTCCAGACCACGTCTTCAGGACTAACGGGCTTGGCCAGATATTCGCTGACGGACTCGCAGAGATATTTTATCTCTTCGCTCGAAGCTTTGACTTTCGCCGGGTCGCCATCAAAATCGCAATCGGTGGTGCCGATCAGGGTGAAATCGTCCTGGTAGGGAATGACGAAGACGATCCGGCCGTCGCTGTTCTGGAACATGTAGGCGCGGTCGTGCGCATAGAGTTTTCGCACGACGATGTGCGAACCCTGCACCAGCCGCACCTTGGCCTTGGCGTTGACACCCGCACCCGAAGCCAGCACGTTCTCGACCCAGGGCCCGCCGGCGTTGACGAGCACGCGGGCTTGAATCGTAGAGCGCGCGCCGCTCAAGGCGTCCTCGACCGTGACTTGCCAGATTCCATCACCCTGCCGGATTTCGACCGCGCGCGAACGGGTGCGGATTTCGGCGCCGCGATCCGCAGCATCCCGTGCGGTGAGAACCACGAGCCGCGCGTCATCGACGAAGCAGTCCGAATATTCGAAGCCTCTGGTGTAGCGGTTGGGAATAAGCGGCTTTCCGACTTCGTCGCGCGTCAAATCGACCGAGCGCGTCGGCGGCAGCAGGTTTCGGCCCCCGATATGGTCGTAAAGGAACAGGCCGAGCCGCAGCAGCCAGGCCGGGCGCAACCCGTCATGGTGCGGCAAAACGAAACGAAGCGGGCGGATGATGTGAGGCGCGATTTGCCAGAGGATTTCGCGCTCGATCAGCGCTTCGCGAACCAAACGAAACTCGTAATATTCCAGGTACCGCAGGCCGCCATGCACGAGCTTCGTCGACCAGGACGACGTCCCGCTCGCCAAGTCGTTCATTTCACAAAGAAAAACAGAATTTCCCCGCCCGGCGGCGTCGCGCGCGATGCCGCAGCCATTGATGCCGCCCCCAATGATCGCGAGGTCGAAAATTCGGTCCAAAGACGCTTCCCCGGCGTTCGCCTATTCGTTTTGGCGATTTCGCTTTCGATTTGGAATAAATCACAACCAAATGTGAAAGCAAGTGAAAAGGGGACCAGGAGCGGAATGACCGAAAAAGCAGCCAAAAAAGACTTTGGGATCGTCATTGCGAGCCAACGGGTCGCGCGAATGCGCGCCCGATGACAGGCTC
>JBGQCE010000069.1:0-10248 GCA_041495185.1 Bradyrhizobium sp. | reverse complement strand
CTATGGGCGCGAGCCTGGGTCGGTGCTGATCGGATCAGAACCGACCAGGCTCCAAATCTCTATTTTGACGCGTTTTCTTCACGCGAACCGGTCTCCACTTCACTTGAAATCGCTATTAGATGACTAAATGCATCTGCATGAAAGAGTCAAGATTGATGCAGCTGCATTTACTGGGGTACACTCACCCCCAGACATCTATGGACTAGTGCCGCCGATTTGAAGTTCCTACCCCGGTTGCTGCAATCTCCTGTTAGGAACTTCAAATCGAAAGGCGGCACTAGAAATATAGATTTGCTAGTGCCCTTTTGTTTCCGAAGTTCGTGTCAGAGGGTGCTGCAATGTATTACGAACTTCGGAAACAGGGCACTAGGCCATGAAACGCAAACCATCGACCGAGGCGACCGCCGCCTGGATCCGCCTGATGCGGATCCAGAGCCAGGTGCTCGACGCCGTCGAACAGGATTTGAAGAAGGCCGGTTTCCCGCCGCTGGCCTGGTACGATGCGCTGCTCGAACTGTCGCGCGCACCCTCGGGCGAAATGCGTCCCGTGGAACTGGAAAAGCAGATGCTGATCCCGCAATACTCGACCTCGCGGCTGATCGACCGGCTGGTGGACGAGGGACTGGCGGCGCGGCGCGAATGCAAGATCGACAAGCGCGGGCAGTTCGTCGAGATCACCGAGGCCGGACGCGAGCTGCAGAAGAGGATGTGGAACGCCTATTCCGCCGCGATCGAGAAGCACGTCGGTTCGAAATTGTCCGATGCGGATGCCGCAAAACTCTGCGGTCTGCTTGACCGGCTGGGCTGCTCCTGCGGCGAGGCGCAGTCGCTCGCCGCAAGAGACGGCGCGCCCGCCCGATGATATTGCTTTTACCTTCCATGATTGCGGACAACGCTGTCCGTAATCTTCCCCGACACCGTGCGCGTTCGGTCGAAACGGCCCACATCCGGAATTTGTATGGCGCGTGACCAGATCGATATGACGCCGCTGCAATCGCGCGACGAGTTGGTGGCGTGGCTGGAAGCGGGTGCGAAGCCTCATTCCGAATTCCGGATCGGCACCGAACACGAAAAAACGCCGTTCACGCTTTCCGGCCATCATCCCGTTCCCTACGAAGGCGCGCGCGGTATCGGCGCGCTGCTCGAAGGCATGAAGCTCCTGCTCGGCTGGGAGCCGATCATGGAACGCGGCAACATTATCGGGCTGTATGACGTCACCGGCGGCGGCGCGATTTCGCTGGAGCCGGGCGGACAATTCGAACTGTCGGGCGCGCCGGTCGAGACCGTGCATCAAACCCAGTCCGAGCTGATGGCGCATCTGGCGCAGGTGCGCGAGATCGCCGCCCCCCTCGGTATCGGTTTTCTCGGGCTCGGCATGACGCCGTCATGGTCGCGGGCGCAGATCCCTGGCATGCCCAAGGGACGCTACAAGATCATGACCAACTACATGCCGAAGGTCGGCCAATACGGCCTCGACATGATGTACCGGACCTGCACGGTGCAGACCAATCTCGACTTCTCTTCGGAAGCCGACATGGTCAAGAAGCTCAGGGTCTCGGTGGCGCTACAGCCGATAGCCACCGCGCTGTTCGCCAATTCGCCGTTCACCGAAGGCAAGCCCAACGGCTTCCTGTCGTTCCGCTCCGAGATCTGGCGCGATACCGACAATGCGCGCGCCGGGATGATTCCGTGGGCGTTCGAGGACGGCATGGGGTTCGAACGCTGGGTCGACTACGCGCTGGATGTGCCGATGTATTTCGTCAAGCGCGGCGATGCCTATATCGACGTCGCCGGATCGTCGTTCCGCGATTTCTTCGCGGGCAAGAATTCCGCATTTCCCGGCGAGCGTCCGACGCTGTCGGACTGGGCCAATCATCTTTCGACGATTTTCCCCGAGGTGCGGCTGAAGCGCTATCTGGAAATGCGCGGCGCCGACGGCGTGCCATGGGGACGGCTGCCGGCGCTGCCGGCGTTCTGGGTAGGTCTGCTCTACGACGACACCAGCCTCGATGCCGCATGGGACATCGTCAAGCACTGGAATGCGTCCGAACGCCAGTCGCTGCGCGACGACGTGCCGCGCCTCGGTTTCAAGGCCAGGATCCGGGATCATTATCTGTTCGAGATCGCCAGGGAATGCCTGACGCTGGCGCATTCGGGCCTGAGGCGGCGCGCCCACGTTGATCATTTGGGCCGTGACGAAACCCGTTATCTCGAGCCGCTGGAACGGATTATCGAATCCGGGCAGACCCCGGCCGAAGAGATGCTGGCGAAATTCCACGGCCCCTGGCATGGCTCGGTGGAGCCGGCCTATGACGAATACGCGTTCTAGATCAGCTTGTTGATATGCTTTTGAGCCGCGGGCTGTTGCGCCGTTCATCCAGCGTACAGGTTCGTGGCGATCAAATGGCGCCCCGCGAACGGCGGTTAAGTCCAATCAGTCGAAAGCAAATCGCGTATGGGGAGAGGCCGCCTGCTCAGGGCGTGTTTGGTGACGCTCGCTTTGCTGGCGGCCACTGTCGCCACGCGACCGGCGCAAGCCCAGGCCAATTTCGACCGTCCGGGCTCCGATTATCAGCGCTCGCTGGTCCCCTCAGGCGATCCTGCGGATTGCGCACTGGTGTGCGAGCGCGACCGGCGCTGCCGGGCGTGGAGCTTCAACTACCCGACCGATATCGCCGGCGGCGCAGTGTGCTGGCTGAAGAATAACGTCCCCGCGCGCATCCAGGATAATTGCTGTGTCTCGGGCGTGCGCGGCGCCGGCGTGGTGGAGCCGCGCAACGGGGCGGTCGAAACCTCGATCGATCGCTTCGGCGGCGATTACCGCAATTTCGGACAGAAAAGCGGTGAGGGCGACGAGGCCTGCAAGGCAGCCTGCGTTGACGACAACAAATGTCGGGCCTGGACCTATGCGCGCCCGGGGTATGTCGGAAAGGACGCGCATTGCTTTTTGAAAAAAGAGATCAAGCCGCCGCGGCGCAAGGCCGGGTTTATCTCGGGGGTGGTGAGGTAGCAATTGCGCCCGTCATTCCGGGGCGATGCAAAGCATCGAACCCGGAATCTCGAGATTCCCCGATGCGCAATTGCGCATCTGAGGTCTGGTGCTAACGCACCATCCCGGAATGACGGAGTTTGATTGCGTCGCCTGCATCAAGTCGCGTCGGCGGGCAGCACCGTGAGCTCCGGCCACAATCTTTTCCAGCGCCTTGCCTTCGCCTCGTAGTTTGCCGCCGAGAAATTTGGCCCCGGATTGGGCCGCACGACCATGCCGGCGATATCGTCAAAACCGTTTGGCGCGTAGACGTCGTGACCGCCTGGCGCGCGGCGGATTCCGACCTGGGTATTTTTGGTCAGGAAGCGGTCGATGCCATCAGTCGAGGATCCCAGCGCCGGGTAGGGCAGGCCATGTTTCTCCGGATACCAGAGATGGACCCGCGCCTGATTGCGCACCTCGACCCTGGCGCCGAGGTTTGCGAACCGGTCCTGCAGTTTGCGGATCACCATGTCCTCGGCCTGCCATGAAGTATCGGGATCGAAATAGAAGATATCGTAATCCTCGATGCCATAACCGACCGCGCGCGCAGTCAGCACATTCCACGCCGTCTGCACCAGGCATCCGGAGACGATCCACGCATCCGGCAGCGCGATCTTGAATAATTCATCGGCAATAATTTCATTGACGGGATTGCGGAGCGCTGTGGCGAGAAATTCGTTTTTATTCATGGCGGTGCGATGCCATCGGTCCTCATCCCTGCGTGAGCGCAATCGCGCTCATCGCTGGAGGAGCGGCGTCTTCGCCGCGTCTCGAAGGATGAATTGTGGGCCTCATGGTTCGAGACGGCGCTGGCGCGCCTCCTCACCATGAGGTCTTTATTCAATGCACCGCGGTGAAAAACCGCGCGCCGCGGAAACCCGACAGCCAGGTCCACACCGGCTGGCTGCGCATGCCGAGGTCCCACGATGCGACCACGGCGTCGGCGCGGCCGACCAGATTATCCATCGGCAGCAGCCCGACGCCGCCCTGGCGCACCGGCACGCGGCTGTCGGCGGAGTTGTCGCGGTTGTCGCCCATCACGAACAGGTAGCCCGGCGGCACGGTGACTTCAGGCGTATTGTCGAGCCGGCCGTTGTCGCGAAGCTTGAAAATTGCGTGCGTGACCCCGTTGGGTAACGTCTCGACGTAGCGATAGGCGGGCTCTGCTCCACCATTGTCGTCTTCCGCTTCACCCATGCCATCGGGCTTCAGCGACGCAGCATGGTCGTTGATGAAGAGCTGGCCCTGCCGCATCTGGATACGATCGCCGGGCAGGCCGACGACGCGCTTGACCCAGGCCTGCGACCGGTCGCCCGGCCAGCGGAATACCACGACATCCCCGAGCTTCGGCGTCCCGCCGAGCACACGCCCGGTCTCGGGCAGACTGATTTGAATGGGCAGCGAGGCGGTGCTGTAACCGTAGGGATATTTCGATGCCAACAGCGCATCGCCGATCTGAAGCGTCGGTTCCATCGAACCCGACGGCACGTAGAACGGTTCGGCAAGCGCACCCTTGGCGATGAATACGACGAGCACGACGGCTGCGAGCTGGACGAATTGGGCGCGCCAGCCCTGCGCCTTCGGCGCCACCGTTTCGTTATGGATGCTCATCCGCCGGTTCCTCCGACCGTAATGCGCTCCATCCGCAATGTCGGCTGGCCGACGCCGACCGGCACGCCCTGGCCGTTCTTGCCGCAGGTGCCGATACCGGTATCGAGCGCGAGATCGTTGCCGATCATGGTGATTCTATGCAGGTCGGTCGGCCCGTTGCCGATCAGCATCGCGCCCTTCAAGGGCGCGCCGATCTTGCCGTTCTCGATCTTGTAGGCCTCGGTGCACTGGAACACGTATTTGCCCGAAGTGATGTCGACCTGGCCGCCGCCGAAATTCGCGGCGTAGATTCCGTTTTTCACCGAGGCGAGAATTTCTGAGGGATCGCGGCTACCCGCCAGCATGTAGGTGTTGGTCATGCGCGGCATCGGCACATGCGCATAGCCTTGGCGGCGGCCGTTGCCGGTCGGCTTCATGTTCATCAGCCGGGCGTTCTGGCGGTCCTGCATGTAGCCGACCAGGATGCCGTCCTCGATCAGCACGGTGCGGTTGGTCGGCGTGCCCTCGTCGTCGATCGACAGCGAGCCGCGCCGCGATGCCATGGTGCCGTCATCGACCACGGTGACGCCCTTGGCGGCAACCTGCTGGCCCATCAGACCGGCGAAAGCCGAAGTCTGCTTGCGGTTGAAATCGCCCTCGAGCCCGTGACCGACGGCCTCGTGCAGCATCACGCCGGGCCAGCCGGCCCCTAGCACCACATCCATTTCGCCGGCGGGTGCGGGAACGGATTCGAGATTGACCAGCGCCTCGCGGATCGCGCCGTCGGCGGCCTCGCGCCAGGCCTTGGTCTCGATGAAGCGCGCATAGCCCTCGCGGCCGCCATAACCCTTGCTGCCGCTTTCCTGACGGTCGCCTTGCCCTGCGACCACTGAAATATTGACGCGCACCAGCGGTCGGATGTCGCGATAGCTCTCGCCGTCGGGCCGCAGGATTTCCACCACCTGCCAGGTGGCCCCTAAGCTGACGGTGACTTGCCGCACCCGCGGATCCCGGTCGCGGACATAGGCGTCGATCTCCGCGAGCAACTTGACCTTGCTCTCGAAGCCCGGCGCATCCAGCGGATTGTCGTCGCCATAGAGCCGCACATTGGTATGTGCGGGCGCTGCCGCAAACGTCCCCGAATAGCCGCCGCGCACCGCTGCGACAGCATCGGCCGCGCGGATCAGCGCCGGCAGCGACACATCGGAGGAATGCGCGTAACCGACCGCGTCGTCCTTCACCGCGCGCAACCCGAAGCCTTGCGAAGTGTCGTAGGTGGCCTGCTTCAGCCGCCCATTGTCGAACATCAGCGCTTCGGTCTGGCTGTATTCCAGGAACAACTCGCCGTCGTCGGCGCCCTCCAACCCGCGTGCGACCTGATGGCGGACCTGGTCGCGGTCGAGATTGGCGCGGTCGAGCAGGGAGGTTGTGGGGGTCATGAAGGCTCCAGACTGGCTTGTCGTCCCCGCGAAGGCGGGGACCCATAACCACAGGTTCTCGTAGTTTAAGCAGAGACTCGCCGAGAGCTCATCTTACAACACGGTAACCTGTGGTTATGGGTCCCGGCTCTGCGCTTCGCTTGGCCGGGACGACGATGATTTGTAGATAGGCACGATTGCGTCAAAAGGGGAGGGCCTGTCATCGCCTGATGGTAACGGAAAAGCACCCTTTACGGCAATTTGTCATACCCTTCTGGCTCCCGGAGTCGAATCACGTACGGCTTTTGGGGTTATCGGAAGTTGGCGATCGGAGCCCGCCACGTCATTGCGAGCGAAGCGAAGCAATCCATCGCCGGCTGGCGAAACTGGATTGCTTCGTCGCAAGTGCTCCTCGCAATGACGAGGAACCCTCACGGCAGTTTGTCATACCCCTCGCCGATCCCGTTCAAGCCAAGCGGGAGGCCGATGCCCGCTTCGGGGGCCAGTTCTCGCCGAAAATCAACCGAGCGAAAGCCGCATGACGTGGCGGCGGGTGCCGGCACGTGCAATGGCCTTGAAACCGGCTCTTTCAAACAATCCGACAAAGCCCATGAAACGGTAGCTGGGGGAGTCGGGATCGACTGGATAGGCCTCGATAACCTTGCCGCCCTTGCGGCGGGCGTGCGCGATGGCGGCGTTGAGGGCCTGCTCGCTCGCACCTTTGCCACGCAGATCGCGGCGGATGAAAAAGCAGGCCAGCGACCACACCGCGTTCGGTGCCGCGGCAAAATCGTCGGGCCCTCCAAGCGGACGATAGGTCGCGCGCGGAGCAATGGAACACCAGGCGACCGGCTGGTCGGCAAGATAGCCGAGCAGCCCAATCGGCACGCCGTCCCGGACCCGCGAATGCATGGCCGCCTTGCGGCTGGTGCCATCGGTTGCCTTCGCCTCCGCGGCTCTGGCGCGCCACACCATGCACCAGCAGCTTTTCGGCCCGCCACGCGCCGCGAACAGCCGTTCGAAGTCGTCCCAATTGGTGTTGTCGACTTCGCGGAAGACAAGTTTGGCTGGGACCATGAGGAATGTTGGGAAGGCGTGGAGGAAGGTTCGAGGACCACAGCGCGGGGCACAATGCCTCACGGCAATTTGTCGTAGCCCTCGCCGATCCCGTTCAGGCTGAGCGGGAAGCCGATGCCCTCTTCGGGGGTCTCGAAGATGATGAAGGTCGCGGTCTTGGCGGTGCGCAGCTGGCCGAGCAGCTTGTCGTCCATCACCACCTCCGCAACACAGCCATTGGGCAGGCATCTGACAAAACCGGCGCGGCCGACATCGACATTGTCGAGCTTGAGGCCGAGCCCCGAGGGCAGCAGCACGCCGAGCGGCGCGACCACCCGCATCAGCTTGCTCTTCTGGTCGGCGGTTTTGAGCACGATCACGGTAAGGCCGGCATTGGAGCGGTCTTCCGCCACCACGCTCTGGATCAGGGCGCATTGCTCGCCTTGCGCGCCCGGCGGGGTGTCGCAGCGGATTTGCCAGTCGCCATGGACCGACCGCACCGCGCCCTGGGCGCGGGCCGCGACCGTCAGGCCGAGCAAGAACGCAACGGCGAGGCTTGTGAAGGTCAGGCTTGCGCCCAGCCAGCGGCTGAAACCAACGGCAAGCGGATTGCAGCTGCTTGCAGCGCGTCCCGCCCTGTATTTCGAAGGCCCCATCCGGGTCGATCCCTTAGATAATTACCTTGGCTCTCGGTCCGAACCGTGGACTGATACTGCAATGACGGCGCCTTGAAGGCGATTTAAGCGCCGGGATGGCGGCTGCGTAGCCAGCGAATCAGGTTCCTGTGGAGCACCCCGTCTGTGCCTACATCGGGCAATCCGCCTGTCAAGCGCTGCAGAGGTGCGAAAGTAGCGCTTTTGCCTGATTTCACGGGAAAATGTGGCACCGGGGGAATAGGCGGTGACGCATCGCTCGGCGCCGTACTACTGCATTGCGAGAGGCTGAGAATTATGGTTTGAGAGGCTGGATTTCGACGCGTTCTAGCGATCTGGCCCAAGTACTTTTAAGGTGTACTTCTAAAGTACATCCCAAGGCCGTTTGTCGGGGGGCGGATCGTGCAGCATTTCTCGCCGTCCGGCGGAGTGCTTTGGGGTTTTATCAAGGGAGCGCGAGCGGCATGAAGATGTCGAAGGGCCAAATGGGCCGGCGGTTGCTGGGATTAGCGGTGGCCGGCGTTGCGCTGGCGACCGGCGGGGCGGCACTCGCCGAACTGGGGCAACCGGCGCCGTGGGAATACAAGCTGCAGGAATCGGCTTCGCCGGTGATGGACAACATCGTCTGGTTCCACAATTTCCTGTCTGTGCTCATCACCGTCATCACGCTGTTCGTTCTGGTGCTGCTGATTATCGTCGTTGTGAAGTTCAACGCCAAATCCAACCCGGTTCCCTCCAGGACCACCCACAACACCCTGATCGAGGTGGCCTGGACGCTAATTCCGGTGCTGATCCTGGTCGGCATCGCGGTGCCGTCGTTCCGGCTGTTGTTTCAGGAGCTCGACATTCCCAAGGCCGATCTGACCGTCAAGGTCACCGGCAAGCAGTGGTACTGGAGCTACGCCTATCCCGATAACGGCAAGTTCGAATTCGATTCGCTCCTGGTCCAGGACAAGAAGCCCCGGCTGCTCGGCGTCGACAACGAGATGGTGGTGCCGGTCAACAAGGTGGTCCGGATCCAGACCACCGGCGCTGACGTCATCCACTCCTTCGCGGTTCCGGCATTCGGCATCAAGATCGACTCGATCCCCGGCCGCCTCAACGAAACCTGGTTCAAGGCCACCAAGCTCGGCATGTTCTACGGCCAGTGCTCGGAACTGTGCGGCAAGGATCACGCCTTCATGCCGATCGCGGTGAGGGTGGTGAACGATCAGGAATTCGCGGCCTGGGTTGAGGGCGCGAAGAAGAAATTTGCGACCGGACCGGCGAACTCGTTCGCCTCGGTGGGAGCAGCGGCGCAGTAAGCTTACGGCTTTCAGCGCGATCCAGGGGACAAGGGCGATAAGGACCGCAAGGTCCGAAAAGGACTGCAAGGCAGGATTTGAAAATGGCAACGACCGCAGCGACACCGGCTCACACCGATCACGCCCAAAACCACGCGCATGACGATCACGCGCACGACCATCCGACCGGCTGGCGGCGCTTCGTCTATTCGACCAACCACAAGGACATCGGCACGATGTACCTGGTGTTTGCGATCATCGCCGGCGTCATCGGCGCGGCGATGTCGATCATGATCCGCATCGAGCTGATGTATCCCGGCGTTCAGATCTTCCACGAAACCCATACCTACAACGTGTTCGTGACCTCGCACGGCCTGATCATGATCTTCTTCATGGTGATGCCGGCCATGATCGGCGGCTTCGGCAACTGGTTCGTGCCGCTGATGATCGGCGCGCCTGACATGGCGTTCCCGCGCATGAACAACATCTCGTTCTGGCTGCTGCCGGCATCCTTTGCGCTGCTGCTGATTTCGTCCTTTGTCGAGGGCGAGCCGGGCGCCAACGGTGTCGGTGCCGGCTGGACCATCTACGCGCCGCTGTCGACCTCGGGCCATCCGGGGCCGGCGGTCGATTTCGCCATTCTGTCGATCCACCTGGCCGGCGCCTCGTCGATTCTGGGCGCCATCAATTTCATCACCACGATTTTCAACATGCGCGCACCGGGCATGACCCTGCACAAGATGCCGCTGTTCGTGTGGTCGATCCTGGTGACGGTGTTCCTGCTGCTGCTGTCGCTGCCGGTGCTCGCCGGCGCCATCACCATGCTGCTCACCGACCGCAATTTCGGCACCACCTTCTTCTCGGCTGAAGGCGGCGGCGATCCGGTGCTGTTCCAGCATCTGTTCTGGTTCTTCGGCCACCCCGAAGTCTACATCCTGATCCTGCCGGGCTTCGGCATGATCAGCCAGATCGTGGCCACCTTCAGCCGCAAGCCTGTGTTCGGCTATCTCGGCATGGCCTATGCCATGGTCTCGATCGGCGCCATCGGCTTCGTGGTGTGGGCGCATCACATGTACACGGTCGGCTTGTCGACCGGCGCGCAGGCCTATTTCATCGCGGCCACCATGGTGATCGCGGTGCCGACCGGCGTGAAAATCTTCTCCTGGATCGCCACCATGTGGGGCGGTTCGATCGAGTTCCGCACCCCGATGCTGTGG
>JBGQCE010000068.1:0-10381 GCA_041495185.1 Bradyrhizobium sp. | reverse complement strand
CACGGTGAGCGGTCGTCCTGCGATCGCGGCGATGCCGACCGAGATCATGGCGCCCGATATCAGCCCGCCCGGAAGGTTTGCCCATAAAAACAGCGCGCCACCGGCGGCGCCGATCGCGAGCGTTTCGAGCACGTTCAGGGTTCTGGTGCGGCTGGCAATGGCTGACGCCATCGATGCGGGGATCAGGCTCACGGCGCCTTATGACAAATCCGCAAGCAGGGGACAAATGCGCCAGCGCGCATGCAGCAATGCGCGACTGGCTACGACGCCCATTACCCAACCGGATGTCCCGCGAATGCGGGACATCCGGTATTACGGGACGTTGCAGCTCCTTGCGGCTGCCGCGGTCACTTCGACTTGGCGGCGGCGTCCTTTGCGGCCTTCTTGCATTCGGACATGAACTTCTTGCGCTCCTTGCCGTGGACGCCCTTGGTATCGGCTTGCTTCGAACATTCCAGAGACGCTGCGGTCCGCGGCTTCTCGGCCTTCTTTTCCGCGGGCGCCATCTTGGCGGCAGGTGCGGGAGCGACCGGCGCCGTCGTCTGCGCATACGCTGTGCTGATCAGGAACAGGGATGCGAAGGCGGCTGCGGCCGCGCGGGAAGATATCGTCATCATGGGGTACCTCGGGTTGAAGAGGGATGCACCGTCACGCCGCCTTGCTGAACCTCGGATGAATGAAGCCAGGCGGGCTGTGTGTTCACGATCACGATATTTTAGCGCAAGGATCGATAGCCTCCGTTGTCACGCGCCGTTGCTGCGCTAGGATGGGGCTCTACTGATCGCCACGCCCCAGGGAGACCAAGTGATGACAATTCAAGCAAAATTATTGTGTGCGGTTGCGGTGTCGAGCCTTGCCGCGCTCGCGGCGACAGCGCCAGCGCAGGCCCTGACCACACAGGAATGCAGCGCGAAATATCAAGCCGCCAAGACCGCCGGCACGCTTGGCGGCCAGAAGTGGAACGATTTCCGTAAAGCCCAATGCGGAGCCGACGCCACAGCGGCACCGGCTGCCGCGCCTGCCGCGGCCGCACCTGCCGCTCCCGCCGCGCCGAAGGCTGCAGAAGCCAAACCGAAGAAGGAAGCAGCACCCGCCGCTGCACCGGCCCCGGCGCCGGTCGGCAATGCGGTGTTCCCGTCCGCCGTCGATCCGAAATACGCCAAGGAAACCGCCGGCAGGGCGCGGATGCGTACCTGCGTCGATCAATACAACGCCAACAAGGCCAGCAACGGTAACGGCGGCCTGAAGTGGATCGAGAAGGGCGGCGGCTATTACAGCGAGTGCAGCAAGAAGCTGAAGGGCTAAGCTGGAAAACGCTCTCGCAAACCGACGCGGCCGGACGTTAAATGTCCGGCCGCGTTCAGGCTTGATCGTCGAGCAGTTTTTCGGCCGACCTTGCGATCAGCTGCGCGCGCTTGCGCGGGCGGGCTCGCGCGGCCGGATCATCGCCGGACATTGACAAGTGTCCGCGCGCACCACTTGATGCAGTGGAATTCTGCTCAGGTGATGGAATGATGATTACTGCGATGCAGGGCGCGCTGGGACTGGCATCGGGCGCCCTGGTCGGGTTTTCGCTGGGCCTGGTCGGCGGCGGCGGGTCGATCCTCGCGGTGCCGCTGATGGTCTATGTGGTCGGCGTGCCCGACGCCCATGTGGCGATCGGCACCAGCGCGATTGCGGTGGCCGCCAATGCCGCGGTCAATCTGTCGAACCATTCGCGCGGCGGCACCGTCGTATGGCCATGCGCGCTGACCTTCGCGGCGGCGGGAATTATCGGCGCGTTCGCAGGCTCGATCCTCGGCAAAATGATGGACGGCCAAAAGCTTCTGGCGCTGTTCGCGCTTCTGATGCTGGTGATTGCCGTGCTGATGCTGAAGACGCGGGCGCGGATCGGTCTGCCCAATGTGCAGATGAGCTGGACCAACACGCCCGCCATTGCCGGCCTTGGTCTCGCGACCGGGACATTGTCCGGTTTTTTCGGTATTGGCGGCGGATTTCTGATCGTGCCGGCGCTGATGCTGGCGACGGGAATGCCGATCATGAACGCGGTCAGTTCGTCGCTTGTCGCCGTGACCGCGTTCGGCCTGACCACGGCTGCGAGTTACGCCTGGTCCGGGCTGATCTCATGGGGACTGGCAGGATTGTTCATCGCGGGCGGCATCGCCGGCGGACTAGTCGGCACTAGCTCCGCGCGGCATTTATCGGCGCGGCGCGGCGCGCTCAATATCGTGTTTGCCGCTGTCATAATCGCAGTGGCGCTCTATATGTTGGCGCGTAACTTATCCCTGTCTTGAGCGTAGATGAGTATGCGCCGGGACGCGGCCGGGAGGCCAGACATGAGCAAATTGATCGATCCAGCCCGGCTGAGCCCGACCCGGCGCGAAGCGCTTCGCGCACTCGGCGCCGGCGCGGCGATGCTCGGCCTGCAGATCGCGCCCGGATCGGCGCTGGCGCAGAGCAACGACGAGACCGTGCTGACCGAAGCCCTGGTGCTGCGCGACCCGGATATTCCGGTGGCCGGAAATGCCAATGGCGACATTACGATCGTTGAGTACTTCGACTACAATTGCCCGTATTGCCGCAAGATCGCGCCCGAGCTACGGCAGGTGGTGCAGGATGACGGCAAGGTCCGCCTGGTGCTGAAGGACTGGCCGATCCTTGGGCCGGTTTCCGTCATCGCGGCGCGGATGGCGCTGGCAAGCAAATACCAGGACAAATTCCTGCAGGCGCATCAGGCGCTGATCGGCGTCAACTCAAAGCTGACCGAGCCGCGCATTCGCGAATTGCTGGCGAGCGCGGGTATCGATGTCGACCGCATGACGCGCGACCTCGCCACCAACGCGAAGGCGATCGACGCCATCCTCGCGCGCAACAACGATCAGGCCACCGCGTTCGGATTCAGGGGCACGCCGTCCTTTATCGTCGGCAAGTTCCGGGTGCCGGGCGTGCTCACCATGGCGCAGTTCGATCAGGCCATTGCGGACGCGCGCAAGGCGGCGGCGAAAAAGTAGCTATCTGCAAATAGCCGAGCGCCCTCGCCAAAAGGCGAAGGCGCTGGCCCGACGACTATTTCGCGATTACTTCGACGACAGCTTGATCCAGTCGTCATGGGCGCGCAGCTTCAGTGCGTTCCAATCGGTTGCCGCGACGTCCCAGTTCACGATGGTGCGATTGGCCTGCGCTACCTGGCCATTGGCGACCGTCGAGGTCGACATCGAATCGTAGATGTAAACGCCCGCGACCAAGAACAGCGCACCCAAAATCATTCCCAGAAAAACGCGCATGATAAGAACTCCGATGAGCGCGAACAACGCGGCCGGGGCTGGATGGTTCCCTGCTCAGGAAATCATCAGGCGCCGGGCGTTGCGAAGGCTTGAAAGAATGGCCTGCAGCGCCTCAATGTATGAGGGCGCCTAACGGCGATAAGGAGAAGAAATGACCGACAAGACCAGCAAGGTTGCGATCGTGACCGGCGCTTCGCGCGGCATTGGCGCTGCGGTGGCCGAGCGGCTCGCCGGCGACGGCTTCACTGTCGTGATCAATTATTCCGGTGACACAAAACCCGCCGAGGCGTTGGCACGCAAAATCGAAGGCAACGGTGGCCGGGCACTTACGCACAAGGCCGATGTCAGCGACTCCAAGGCGGTGCGCGGCATGTTTGACACCGCGGAAGCAACGTTCGGCGGCGTCGATGTGCTGATCAACAACGCCGGTATCATGAAACTTGCAAAAATCGCCGACAGCGACGATGCGCTGTTCGACCAGCAGATCGCGGTCAATCTCAAGGGCAGCTTCAACGCGATGCGCGAAGCTGCGAAGCGGCTGCGCGACGGCGGCCGGATCGTCAATTTCTCGACCAGCGTCGTCGGGCTCAAGCTGGAAACCTATGGCGTCTATGCCGCCACCAAATCGGCGATCGAGACGATGACGGCGATCCTGTCCAAGGAGCTGCGCGGCCGCGGCATCACGGTCAACGCCGTGGCGCCGGGTCCGATCGCGACCGATCTTTTTCTCAACGGCAAATCGCCGGAGCTGATCGAGCGCATGGCGAAGATGAATCCGCTGGAGCGGCTCGGCACGCCCGAGGACATCGCTTCTGCTGTTGCCTTTCTCGTCGGTCCCGACGGCGGATGGGTCAATGGTCAGGTGCTGCGCGCCAATGGCGGCATGGTCTGAGAATTACGCTTCGCCGCGCAACCAGTTGAGGATCGCAGCGTTGATCTCGCGTGGATAGCAATGGCTGAGATCGTCCAGCTCCCGATAGGTGACATCGGCGCCGGCCGCCGATAACACCTCTCGCGTCTGCCGCGCCACCTGCACCGGAAACATCCAGTCGAGCCGGCCGTGCACGAGATAGACCGGCAGGCCCCGCAGTCTTTCCGCGTCCGCCATTTCCGCCATCAGCGGGTGGAAGGTGGCGGCGACCGGCGCCAGATGGGTGAAGGGGGACGCGCTCTCGAGCCCCGTGACGTAGCAGAACGTGCCGCCGTCGCTCATCCCGGTCAGCAGCAGTTTTGTAGGATCGATGTTCCATCGCCCTCGTACCAGATCGAGAATGCGTGCGAGGTTTGATGTGTCGGTGTCTTCTCCCATCAAGGACCATGTGTTGCCGGTCGCTGTCGGCGCGACGACGATGGCGCCAAAGCTGCGCGCGTCGCGCAGCCAGCTCCACAGGAAGCCGCGGCCATTGCCGCTGCCGCCATGCAGCGCCATCACCAGCGGCCAGGCGCGGTCGGGCGTGTAATATTCCGGCACGTAGAGCGAGAAGCCGCCGCGGCTGCCCGGCTCGTTGTGGTCGTGAATGATCCCGGTGTTCTCGGCTGCCGGCTGTGCGAGGCGCGCCAGCAGAGCGGCGTCTTCGCGCAACGATGAATCGACGAAGAAGCTGGAGACCGGCGGCAGTTTTGCGGCGAGCGGGTACAGCGCCTCCTGCGCGCGCGGGACGTAACGCAGCGCGCGAAACACGGCGACCAGGTCGCCATTGCCATGCTGGACCGCGCGCAATCCATCGAATGCCGCCAGCGCGGCGTCGCTCGCGGCTTCGAGCGAGGTCTGGATATTCGCGAATTCCCCGGGCCAATCAGCCAGCCGCGAACGGACGGCCTGCAGGGCCTGGTCCGGCGTACCGGCGGCTTCCATGACCGAATCGAACTGTGGCGGGTTCAGATGGCGGGCAATGAAGGAGAGCGCTTCGAGCGACTGCAGCAATGGCGGCAGCACGGCCACGATGTCGTCCACCACGGCCTCGCTCATTTTGTGTCTCCGCCAGCGGTTCGCGCATGATCCGCCAAAGTGTGAGCGGTTTGGCGAAAAGATCATGCGCCCTTCTAATGCAGCCGCGGGCCTTTAAGCAGCTTGGCACGGTCGGTCGAGGTCAGCACCACGTCGAAGGTGACGCCTTCATGGTAGACCGTGAGCGGCACATCGACACCGGCAGGTCCGAGCGCCCAGAGCTTTCGGTAAAAGGTGCTTTGACTGGAGATCTTTTCGCCCTTCACCGCCAGGATGACGTCCCCGGCCCTGAGTTCGGCGCGCGCCGCGGGCCCGTTCGCGGAAATGCCGATCACCACTACTCTGTTGTCGATCTCGGTTGAGTACATGCCGAGCCACGGCCGCGCCGGCTTGTTGACGCGGCCGAACTTTCTGAGATCGTCGAGCACCGGCTTGAGCAGGTCGATCGGCACGATCATGTTGACATGCTCGGCCCTGCCCTCGCGCTCGCGCTCAAGCTGGAGCGAGCCGATGCCGATCAGCTCGCCGCGGTTCGAGATCAGTCCGGTGCCGCCCCAGTTCGGATGCGCGGGATAGGTGAAGATCGCTTCATCCAGCAGATACTCCCAGTAACCGGCGAACTCCTGCCGGGCGACGATATGGCTGGCGACCGACCGCGTGCGTCCGCCGGCGCCGCCGACCACCACGCGGTCGCCGATCTCTGCGGCAGCCGAAGAGCCGAGCGGCAGCGAATCGAGGTCGATGCGGCCAAGCGCCTGCACCAGGCCGAAGCCGCTCACGGAATCGAAGCCGAGCGCGTGGCCTTCCACCACCCGGCCGTCGCCAAGATGCAGCCAGACCGTTTCCGCCTCGGTGATCAGATAGCCGATGGTCAGCACCAGCCCGTCGTCGATCAGGACGCCATTGCCGGCGCGCTCGGTCCCCAGCGTCCCCGCGCTGAAGGCGTCGGCCGGGATGATCGAATGCAGCCCGACCACCGAGGAAAGCACGCGATCGAGATCGAAACTGTAGTCGCCCGGGCGGGGCTGGGACGCCAGCGGCACTTTCCATTCAGTCAAAGAGGGCATGAAGGCTCTCCTGTTCGACAGGACGTTAGAGAATCTAACTAAATCCGAACTTTCGTCGACAGGAAAGATCAAATTTTTTTCTGATTTCCGGCGAGTCGAGCTGCCTTTTCAACTCGCCTTCACCGGTGCGCGCGACGGCATGATCCGGAATGCGCGGCCCTCTTTCAGCCACGCCGCGCGCTCGTCGCGCAGCAGCGTGCGGCGGACCTTGCCGGCATCGTCGCGCGGGCCGACGCCAACGATTTCGAAGCTCTCCGGATGCTTGTATCGGCTGAGCCGGTCGGCCAGGAAACCGCCCATGCCGTCGATGACCGAGTTTGCATCGGCGGCTTCGTTGAGTTCGAGAATGGCGTGGACGCGTTGTCCGAATTCAGGATCGGGCAGGCCGACGGCGACGCAGGAGCGCACCTCGGGATGCGCAACCACCGCGGCCTCGACCTCAGCCGGATAAATATTCGCGCCACCGCGCAGGATCATGTCGGCGAGCCGATCGCCGAGATAGAGATAGCCGTCGGCGTCGAGCCGGCCGATGTCGCCGAGCGATTCCCAGCCGTCTGGACTGCGCTTCGGCTCGGCGCCGAGGTAGTGATAGGTGCTGCCGACGCCGTCGGCGGGCAGGAAATAGATTTCGCCGCTCTCGCCTGGTGCAACATCGTTGCCGTCCTCGCCGATAATCCTCAAGCCGCTAGATTCGCCGATCTTGCCGACCGAGCCCCTGTGAGCGAGCCATTCGACGCCGGAAATCACGGTAGCGCCCTGCCGCTCGGTGCCGCCATAGAGTTCGTAGATTTTCTCCGGCCCGAGCCACTCGATCCATTTTTCCTTCAGCCATGGCGGCATTGGTGCTGCCATATGAAAGACGATTTGCAGGCTCGACAGGTCGTAGGCGTTGCGCACTTCTTCCGGCAGCGCCCAGATGCGATGCAGCATGGTCGGCACGAAGTTGACCCATTGCACCCGATGCGCGGCGATCAGGCGCAGCGTCTCCTCGGCATCGAATTTCACCAGCCCGGTGACGCGCCCGCCCGCGAACAACCCTGCGTGCGTCAAGCTGAACGGCGCGTTGTGATAGAGCGGGCCGGGATTGAGCAGCGACACGTCCTGCGGAATTCCGAGCAGCGGTTCCGCTGATGTGTCGACGACCGCGGGCTGGTGATCGAGGATCACCTTGGGCCGTCCTGTCGAGCCGCCGCTGGTCATCGCCTTCCAGTACCGCGCCACCGGGCTGTTCAGTGGTTCGTCCGATACGCCTTCCGGTATGAAATCAACCGGCACTGAATTAGGTGCATTCCAGTCGGCTTCGCCACCGACCACCAAAGCGGGCTTGAGAATCTCAAGCACCGCAGCCGCTTCGCCGCGCGGCAGCCGCCACGACAGCGAGGCCGGCGTCGCGCCGAGCTTCCACACCGCAAAGCTGGTCTCGAAGAAGGTATTGCTGTTGGGCAGACCGATGGCGACGAAATCACCCGGCTTCACGCCCCTGGCCGCAAAGGCGCGGGCGCGGCGGTTGGCGCCGCGCTCAAGCTGCTCCCAGGTCAGCGTGTCGGCGCCATGACTGATCGCAACCGCGTCCTTCGGCTTGCGTTCGGCATACCAGCGCGGCACGTCGGCCATGGGGATCAGCATGCAGTTCTCCCGTCACCCGGTTTTTTTGAAGCCTTTTTTGTGTTGCGAATGACGAGGCGCGTCTCAACTCCCGCACCTGGTTCACCAACAGGGGATGTTGTGACTCAAGGCGAGCGCGGCGTCCATATTGCCGTAGACCTGAAGGGCGCGCGTCCAGGACCTTACGGATCGAGTTCGGTATCCCAGTATAAATAATCCAGCCAGCTGTCGTGCAGATAGTTCGGCGGGAACAGCCGGCCGTTGCGATGCAGCTGGTGCACCGTCGGCGCGAACGGGGGCTGCCGCGGAAACATCCGCGCCTGCTGCGGCGTCAGGTTTCCCTTGCGCAGATTGCACGGCGAACAGGCGGCGACCACGTTTTCCCAGGTGGTCTGGCCGCCCTTGCTGCGCGGGACGATGTGATCGAAGGTGAGGTCGTCATCGGCCGAACAATACTGGCAGACGAAACGGTCGCGCAGGAACACGTTGAACCGGGTGAAGGCGGGATGCGTGGTCGGCCTGACGAAGGATTTCAGCGATACCACGCTCGGCAGCTGAATCTCAAATGAGGGGCTGCGCACCGCGCGGTCGTAGTGCTCAACGATATTGACGCGGTCGAGGAATACCGCCTTGATCGCGTCCTGCCACGACCAGAGCGACAGCGGATAATAACTGAGCGGCCGGAAGTCCGCATTCAGCACCAGTACCGGCCAACCGCCTTGCGAGACATGTGCGTTCAAGTAACGCTCCCGGCCTCCATAAGAGCTGCGAAGCAGCATGAGTTGGCATACTACAGGCAGCGTGACGGGATTGTGAAGAGCGTTGGCGGCTTTATCCGGCCCCGCGCCCCACGCGTCCCGATTGCACGATCGGCGCGAACACCGCTAAACGAGGCCGGCGGCACGTTTCGGCCGCGTACGGACGCAGGCGAAAATGGTCACCACATCCCGTTATCTTGAGGCGCCGCGCCGGCTACGGGCATTCGTTCGCGCCCATGAAACGAGCCTGGTGGTGCTGGCGGCGCTGGTCGGAACCATCGGCGGCCTGGTGGTGATTGCCATGAGCGTTGCGGTGGCAGGCCTTCACGCGCTGCTGTTCAACATTGCGATCAGCGAACGGCTTTCAAGCCAGCCCAGCATCGAGCCGCTGCGTGCCTTGCTGGTTCCGAGCCTCGGCGGGTTGCTGCTGGGGGTCGCCTTCCTGTGGCTATCGCGCTGGCGGCCGGCGCGCGAGATCGATCCGATCGAGGCCAATGCCCTGCATGGCGGGCGGATGTCGTTTCGCGGCAGCGTCATCGTCGCATTGCAGACGGTCTGGTCCAGCGGCGTCGGCGCTTCGGTCGGACTTGAAGCAGGATACACCCAGCTTGCCAGCGGTCTTGCCGCCTCGCTGGGCCGCGGATTTCATCTGCGCCGCGCCGATCAGCGCATCATGGTCGGCTGCGGCGCGGCGGCGGCAATCGCGGGTGCGTTTGGCGCACCGCTCGCCGGCGCCTTCTATGCCTTCGAGCTCGTGATCGGGGGGTATACGCCGGCCAGCCTGACCCCGGTCGGCGTCGCCGCTGTCGCGGGTTATTTCGTCACCCATGGATTTACGGCGCTGTCGCTTGGCATCGGCGTCGGCCCGGTCGGCGATGTGCTCGGGCGCGATCTTGTGATCGCAGCGTTACTCGGGATCCTCGCGGCGCTGTTTGGCATCGCCATCATGCGCGGCGTGGCGCTGTGCGAGGCGCTATTGTCGAAGACCGGGCTCTGGCCGCCGTTGCGCACGGCGCTCGGCGGCCTCGGCGTAGGCCTGCTCGCATTGCTGACGCCGCATGTGATGTCGTCGGGGCACGGCGCGCTGCATTTTGCCGGCATTGTTTCGATGCCATTGGCGGCCATTGCGGGCCTGTTCGCGCTAAAAGCGATCGCGTCGGTGATATCGCTCGGCAGCGGCTTTCGCGGCGGATTGTTTTTCGCCACATTGCTTCTCGGCGTGCTCGGCGGCCGCCTGTTCGCTGCCGGCTTCGATGCGATCTGGCCGGGTCTCAACCTCGATCCCAACGCCTATGCAATCGTCGGCATGAGTGCGCTGTCGGCGTCCGTGATCGGCGGGCCGCTGACGATGTCGTTCATCGCACTGGAATCGACCGGCAATCTCTGGCTCACCACCGCCGTGCTGGTCGCGGTCATGATCTCGACCCAGATCACCCGCGAGTTGTTCGGGTACTCGTTCGCGACCTGGCGACTGCACCTGCGCGGCGAAACCATCCGCAGCGCCGCCGATGTCGGCTGGATCCGCGATCTCACAGTGCGGCGCCTGATGCGGCCGGACGTCGCCACCGTGAGCGCCAGCATCCCGATCGAGGAATTCCGCGGCAAATTTCCGCTGGGGTCGAAGACCCATGTGGTCGCGGTCGACGCGGCAGGCCGCTATGTCGGGCTGGCGCTGGTGGCCGAAGCGCACGCGCCGGATATCGAGGCGACGAGCGGCCT
>JBGQCE010000067.1:0-10404 GCA_041495185.1 Bradyrhizobium sp. | reverse complement strand
CGCCGATGTCAACGGCGAGATCGCGGAAAATCTCGCGCGGTTTCATCTGCTCGATGTGATGAATGAGCCGACGGCGCAGTTGCCCTACGGCAAGCAGCGAATGCTGGAGATAGCGCTCGCCATCGCTACCAAGCCGCGCGTGCTGCTGCTGGATGAGCCGGCGGCGGGCGTCCCCGAAAGCGAACGGCACGACATTCTCGCCGCGGTGGCAAGCCTGCCACGGGACGTCACGGTTCTTTTGATCGAGCACGACATGGATCTGGTGTTCAGTTTCGCCGACCGCATTTCGGTCATGGTTGCCGGCGCGCTGCTGGTCGAGGGAACTCCCGGCGAAGTGGCGCGCGATCCACGCGTCAAGGCCGTGTATCTCGGCGAGGTTGCGACGATCTAGTGCGTGATAAGGGGAGAGGCGAGTATTGCTCAGATGGATCTTTGGAGCAGCGGGCAAAGACTGCTGAAAGCCGGATTGCGATTTACGGTTGGGGAGTATCGGTTATTTGCCGGCAATTGGTATAGCGCTGATCATCGCCTGCTGCGTAGCATCGGTCACCTATAGAGGTTATCTGGCCAAGGGCGCTGGCGACGTGGCCAAGTCGGCATGTACAGATCGCAATACAATTTCCGGGGCGTATAGAACTTGCCTAGCGCACTTCTCGCAAATCGAACAAAACCGTTGATCGGCTTCGAGATGGAAGAGAGACGAACCTGTGCCGAAGCTGACGAAGCGGCGTATATTTGTGGTGATGCATCAAGCACTAGGTGCCGATTGCTAAACGTCTCTGAGATCCATTTTCATAATTGATTCAGACTTGAGTGTGGACGAACCACGCGCGGATGCTTCGCGTTGCCGCCACTCATCCCGGCGCGGAAGGCTTCCTGATGCCGTTCTCGCTGCCGAACTTCTTTTTCCATGCTACCACGGCTTACGACATTCTCCGCCACAAGGGCGCGCCGCTTGGAAAACGCGATTTCATGGGCAAGATGAAATTGAAGGGGTGAAAGAGCAGCCTTTAGCCACGCCGTTGTCGTCAAAAGGAGGCAGCGCGTCGAGCGCCACGAACTCAATAGTTTCTTCTATCGTTAACCCTGCTAGGCCGCCGGGCGGGTGAGAACGGTTGTGGGGACACAGTCTGACAAGATTGTTATAACGTTCATTTGGAAGCGAACGTACCATCGAAACTTCCAACGCCATGACGGGTCACCGCGTGCTGCTCGCCGAGATAGGCGCGCTTGACCTCTTCATTCTGGCGGATATCCGAAGGCTGTCCCGAAGCGATGATGCGCCCGTAGACCAGCACACTGATGCGGTCGGCAAGCGCGAACACGGCGTTCATGTCGTGCTCGACCATCACGATCGAGACTTCGCGTCGCAATTCCTGCAGCAGCTTGACCATGCGCGCCGATTCCGTGACGCCGAGTCCGGCCATCGGCTCATCGAGCAGCAATAATTGCGGCCTGGTGGCAAGCGCGACGGCCAGTTCGAGCTCGCGCTGCTCGCCATGGCTCAACTGGGAAACGACGACATCGCCGCGATGTCCGAGCCCGACCCGATCCAGCGCAGACTGCGCCGCCTTGCGGAGATGGGTTACCTTGCGGGCATTACCCCAGAAATGGAAGGAATGGCCGTCATGCGCCTGCGCCGCCAGCGCGACGTTGTCCAGCACGGTGAAGTCCGATAGCAGCGAGGTGATCTGAAACGAGCGCGCCAGTCCGAGCGCGCTGCGGCGCCAGGCCGGCATGCGGGTGATGTCCTTGCCGGCAAGATGGATAGTACCGGAGTGCGGAAGCAGCTGCCCGGTCAGCTGGCTGATCAGCGTGGTCTTGCCGGCGCCGTTGGGGCCGATGATCGCGTGCAATTCTCCGCGCGCAACGTCGAGCGAGACGTTATCGGTTGCGACGATGCCGTCAAACCGCCGCACAAGGTTTTCAACGCGGAGCAAGGGTTCAGTCACGGGGCAGCCTCCCCAGAAGTCCCACAATGCCGCCGCGTCCGTACAACACGACCAGCAATAGCAGCGGTCCCATGATCAGCGCCCAATATTCCGTGACCTGGGACAGGAATTCTTCCAGCACCAGATACTCCCTAAGAATACGTCGCGCCACAATAGCCTGCGCTTCGTCGATCTCGCGGTCGCCGCGGATCGGCTCGCCACGCTCATCCAGCTTTTTGACGACGCGGTAGCCGTAGCAGAGGCCACCACCAGACTTGCCGTCCTCGACGCGGCCACGCAAGCCGCGATGCGTCTTTGCCGCGAGGTCCTTGAGAAACAGGGCGTTCATGGTGCCCTTGAGACCGACATGCAGCTCGCTGATTTCGCCTTCGGCCAGCGTGATGATCGGCACACTTGCAAAGCGCAAATGCTTGAACAGCGTGGCGACATCCGCCTGATCGCGACTGATGCGATCGAGCGCTTCCGCCAACACGACGTCGAATTGTTGGCGCTGAGCATCCTGCAAGAGCATTCTGGATGCCTGGCCGCAAGATCATACTCGCGCCGGAAATTCCCGCATCCTTATAAGTGCTGACGACCGTCCACTTCTCGCGCTCGGCCTTCTCGCGGCAGATGCGCAACTGGTCTTCAATCGACGCATCGCGCTGATTGTCGGAGGAGTAGCGGGCATAGAGGGCAACGCGGGTCATCGGAGGCTTCCCTTGTGTTCCTCGCAATCAGCGGCGCACCGCACCGCTTTTGTTCTGCCGAGCCAGCTCGATGAACCTGGCTTTGATCTGCGCGAACAGGCCGGGCGGAATAAAGCCATAGCCGAACACGCCCGGTTTCCCCGGAACCGGTGAAAGACCGGCGTTCGGCCATTCGTCAATGTTGTGCTCGGATACGATGACCCAGCTCGGCGCATGGTCGAGACCGATTGCCTGTTTAACCTTCGCCGGAATCTCAATCCCGATCGTATCGCCATCGGGCGGCGTATGGGTGATCGGCAATAGGACCACAAAACGGGGCCTCGTTTGGCTGTCGCTCGCGGCGACGAGACAGGCCGGACGGTCCTTTCCCTGATCACGTCCCGCTGCCGCTTCATGGGTCCAAAGATAATCATAGCGGACAACGAAGCCCGGCTTAGGCTCAGGAAAGGCCACTTGGCCGACTCACTTGAGCAGTTCGTCGAGTGCGGCATGGTCAGGGTCCATCTCGGCCCGTTCAACAGCGTCGATCACCACCTGGGTCGCATCGACCGTGCGGTAGGTGCGCTTGGCAGCTGCCGTTAGCCAGTCATAATGCTCGGCCGACATCAGCACGAACTCCCGCCGCCCGTGGCGCGTAATCTCAACAGGCTCGCGCTGGGCCTGGTGTTGAAATTCTCCGAATTTGCGCTGGAACTCCAAGGCGCTCGTCTGAACCATGACCGGGTATCCCACTAGAGCAGTTGATCAAATCCGCATTATACGTATAATGCGGACTCACGTCAACTCCTCTGTCAGATTGTCAGGATGATTTTCCGCCCTCCTTAATTCCGGCTGCTCCTTTTACCCGCTTGCGGCGGCGCCGATCGAATTCCTCTCGGGCTATCTGGCGACCGATCAGGCGGGCAAGACGCAAGACCGCTTGATCGAACAGAGCGCTAACCGTCGGGCTTGCCGCCATGCTTCCATGTCTCCAGCCAAATCGGACCCTCGACACGGAAACGGGTGACGGAAGAAAGGGGGATCTAAACGCGCTCGATAGATGGTCAATGAAGTTTTGGAAAATGCGATGCATCAAGACACCCATACGGCCGCGTGGAAAGTGGCCGAGCATAGAAGTGATTGTGCGAGATAATCTGGTGGGTGATACGATCTTGATGAAGGCAAGAGAATTGTGACGAGAGCGCGATCCTGGATTCGCATGGTGAAGCCACCACCAGTGCCGATGCCGCGAATCGAGGGCGGCGGAATAACGATGATGAAAGCGCCCTCAAGGGCGGAAAGCCGCTTTCGCAAGTCCCCTGTGATTTTCGCGGCCGACAAACCCTTTTTCAGACGTACTTCCGGGTCTTCGAATACCGGGAACAGCGCGGCGGCATTACTGGCCTGGGTGCGGGTCGCGCCGGACAGCCCGGCGAACGCCGCCACGTGAATGATGCCGGGCGTGTCGAGGGCGATCTTTTCGATTCTACGGACAATCTCGGTGGTGCGCACTGGATGAATTCTCGACCCTAAGCGAAGCGGGCGACATTGCAAAATCTTGGATATCTACCCAATATTCGGTTCAATAGTGTGATTGATGCGGCCTCTCGCGCGTCAGGGGTCGACTGTGACATCGATTCAGCGGGAAATCGTCGCCGATGCGCGCCTTAGTGCTCGCGATCGGATAGCTCCAGATGCAAACGATGATACCAAGGCCCCGACCGTGTCCGCTCGGCCGGGCGATCCGATTCCTATCGTACTTAGCGACCGAGAAACGAAGAGTTAGCGCTCAGCAACGGTTGGAAAGATCGCGTCCGAATGATCGGATACGGAACGTGACTGTCAGGTGTGCTAACAAGGACAGGACCTGGATCAGGGAGAGCGCGGATGGAAGAGTTTGACTACATCGTCGTCGGCGGCGGGTCCGCCGGCTGTGTCATGGCGAGCCGTCTCAGCGAGGACTCGAAGGTCAGCGTGTGCCTGCTGGAGGCGGGCGGGGCGGGCAACACCTGGGTGGTCAAGGCTCCGATCGGCATCGCTCTGCAGGTTCCTTCGAAGACCAACAACTGGGCATTCGAGACCGTGCCGCAGCCGGGCCTGAACGGCCGCGTCGGCTACCAGCCTCGCGGCAAGGCGCTGGGCGGATCGAGCGCGATCAATGCCATGGTCTATATCCGCGGCCACCGCTCCGACTATGACGGCTGGGCGGCGCTCGGAAATCCCGGCTGGGCGTATGACGATGTGTTGCCCTACTTCAGGAAATCCGAAAACAACGAGATCGTTCACGATGCCTTTCACGGCACCGGCGGTCCGCTGAACGTCGCCAGCATCAGAACCGGCAATCCGTTCCAGGAATACTTCCTGGAAGCCGGACGGCAACTGCAGCTTCCCATGAACGCCGACTTCAATGGTGCGCATCAGATGGGACTCGGTGTCTATCAGGTGACCCAGAAGAACGGCGAGCGATGGAGTGCCGCGCGCGCCTATATCGAGCCGAATTTGTCGCGCCCCAATTTGAAAGTCGTCACCGGGGCGCAAGCCAGGAAAATCGTGTTCGACGGGAAGCGCGCGACCGGCGTCGAATTCAGCCGCGACGGCAAGACAGAGTCCGTGAGCGCCCGGCGCGAAGTCATTCTGAGCAGCGGCGCGTTTCAGTCGCCGCAACTCCTGATGCTGTCAGGTATCGGCAACGCGCCGGATTTGAAGAACGTCGGCGTCGAAATTGTGCACCATTCGCCCGGCGTCGGCCAAAACCTGCAGGACCATATCGATTTTGCTTTCAGCTACCGTTCGAACAGCCTGGATAATTTCGGCGTTTCGTTCGCCGGCTTTCGCAAGCTTTGGCGGGAAATCGGACGTTACCGGCGCGACGGCGTCGGGATGATTACCTCGAACGTGGCGGAGTGCGGCGGGTTCCTCAAGACCGATCCAAGCCTGCCAGTGCCCGACATCCAGCTCCACTTCAGCATGGGCATGGCCGACAATCACGGCCGCACCCGGCATCTCGGCCATGGCTTCGGCTGCCATGTTTGCCTGTTGCGTCCCAAAAGCCGCGGCGCCGTGACGCTGAACAGCACCGATCCGGCGACCCCGCCGCGCATCGATCCCAAATTCTACGATCATCCTGATGATCTCGATGTGATGGTCAAGGCCTTCAAGATCACCCGCCGGGTTATGGACGCAGAGCCGCTTGCGAAATGGCGGACGGCGGAAATGTACAGCGAGAATGTTCGCTCCGACGACGATATCCGCACCATCCTGCGTGACCGTTCGGACACGGTCTACCATCCCGTCGGGACCGCCCGAATGGGCACCGATGATATGGCCGTTGTCGATCCGCAATTGCGCGTGGCCGGGGTCGAGGGCTTGAGGGTGGTGGACGCCTCCATCATGCCGACCCTGATTGGCGGCAACACCAACGCGCCGTCGATCATGATCGGGGAGAAGGCGGCGGACATGATCCGGACCGCGCGATAGTCGCCTTTCCCGGCTTCTTGCAAGACCGGCATGGACCGGTGCTTTTAACTCTGCCGATTAACCCTTGGTCAGCCAGCGCGGTCTATACATCGTCAGGGATCAACAGCTATTCGGCCATGAACGCAGACGTCATTGAGCAACCGACCAACAGCGCGCGGCAGCGCGGCAAACCGTCTGCGGCCAAAAGCTGGCTGAAGGCGATCGAGCTGACGTCGCGCATCGAGGCCGATCCGCGCCGGCTGTTTGCCGACGTCGTCGAGGACTGGTCGAAACGACAGCCGGACCGTCCCGCCCTGATATCGGAGGCCGGAACGTTCAGCTACCGAAAGCTGGCCGAGCGGATCAACCGCTACGCGCGCTGGGCGCTATCCGCCGGAATTGAAGCCGGCGATACCGTCTGTCTCCTGATGCCAAACCGGCCGGATTACATTGCCGCCTGGCTCGGCATCACCAGGGTCGGCGGCGTCGTCGCGCTGATCAATACCAAACTGGTCGGGCCGTCGCTGTCTCACTGCATCAACGTCGCCGACGCCGACCATGTCATCCTCGCCGGTGAGCTCGCAGGGGTATTCGAAACGGCGCGGCCGCATCTGAAGCGCGCGCCGAAAATCTGGATTCATGGCGGCAACGGAAACGAAGCCAATATCGACGCAGCGCTCGACGGAATGGATGGCGGTCCGCTATCGCCGGCCGAAAGAGGCGCGGTCACCATCAACGACCGGGCGCTATTGATCTACACCTCGGGCACGACGGGCCTGCCGAAGGCCGCCAGCATCAGTCACCGGCGCATCCTGAACTGGGGCGGCTGGTTTGCCGGCTTGCAGGACGCCTCGCCAGAGGACCGGTTGTACGATTGCCTGCCGCTCTTTCACAGCGTCGGCGGCATTGTCGCGCCGTGCAGCATGCTGAGCGCGGGCGCATCGGTGGTGCTCGCTGACAAATTCTCCGCCGGCCATTTCTGGCACGATATTGTCCACTTTGATTGCACGCTGTTCCAGTATATCGGCGAACTCTGCCGCTATCTTCTGAAAGCGCCGCCGTCCGAATATGAAACCAGCCACCGGCTGCGACTGGTTTGCGGCAATGGCCTGCGCGGCGATATCTGGGAAGCCTTTCAGGCGCGCTTCGCCATTCCCCGGATCTTGGAGTTTTATGCGGCGACCGAGGGCAATTTCTCGCTCTACAATGTGGAGGGCAAGCCCGGCGCGATTGGCCGCATCCCGCCGCTTTTGGCGCATCGTTTTCCCGCGGCGATCGTTCGTGTCGACGCAGAGCAAGGCAGTCCCGTTCGCAGCGAGGACGGTCTGTGCATTCCCTGCGCGCGCGGCGAGGTCGGCGAAGCCATCGGCCGGATCGGAACGGCCGATGACGGAGGCGGGCGCTTCGAGGGCTACACCGACGCAACCGAGACCGAAAAGAAAATCCTGCGCAACGTGCTCGCGCCCGGCGATGCCTGGTTCCGCACTGGCGATCTGATGAGGTGTGATGAGGCCGGTTATTTCCACTTTGTCGATCGGGTCGGCGATACTTTCCGCTGGAAAGGCGAGAACGTTGCTACTTCCGAAGTCAACGAAGCCATTCTGGAGTGTCCCGGTGTCGTCGACGCCGCGACCTATGGCGTGTCAGTTCCAGGCGCCGACGGCCGCGCGGGAATGGCGGCGATCGTGGTCGACGGTCGTTTCGATCTGACGGAATTCCGGGCTCATATCGTGCGCCGGCTGCCCGCATATGCGCATCCGGTTTTCGTCCGCATCTGCGCAGCACTCGATACCACCGAAACCTTCAAGCAACAGAAGCATGCGCTGGCCCGGGAAGGTTTCGATCCCCGTCTTGTGAAGGACCCGTTGTATTTTAGAGATCCAGCGTCCGGCGTCTATCGCCCGATCGATGCCGCCGTTTGCGCGCGCATCGTGGAAGGCTCGATCCGGCTATAGGCTTGCGGGGACGTCGCGTATCCCGGGGAAATTGGCGAGCGCGCATTTACCAACGAACGCAAAAGATCGCCGAACGGCTGCGTAATTTCACATTTGCGCACTATCATGGGCGTTCGAAATTTCATGAGAAGGCGAAAGAATTCATGTCGACAAGATTAAGGATAATTTCAGCGATGCAGCAGATCGCCCGGGAGCAGCGGGTCACTTTGCCGCCGCTGGAGAACGATCTGTCGCTTCACGAAACCGGTTTCGATTCGCTCGGCTTCGCGATCCTGGTGGCGCGGCTTGAAGACGATCTCGGCATCGACCCGTTTACCATATCGGAGGACGCCACGTTTCCGCTCACGGTAGGCGACTTCGTCAGGGCCTATGAAAATGTCCCCGCGTGAAGCCTTCGCGCTCCGTGACTATCTCGGACCGGACCTGAAGGGCCGCGCCCTTTCGGATGCGCGGCAGGTCGTGTCGCTGACGAATATTCTTGAAGAGACCTGTCTGGTAGGCCGCTTTGGCCAACTCTCGGGGCGCTCGGTGCTGCTTGCCGTCGAGGATCAACTGATATCCGCCGTCGCGATGACCGAGTTGGATGGCGTGGCCCGGCGAATGCTGCTGTGTCCGCCTGATCTCAACGCCGATCACGTCAAGACCTTGATCGAAGATGCCGAGATCGATGCGGTGGTGACCGACCGGCCGGCGCGCTGGACGGACGCGGAAGTATATCTGGTGGTGGCGGCCCGAGCGCCTGTACGTTCGGCAGTCAGGACGCAAACCAAACGGGCGACGGAATGGCTGATGCTGACTTCGGGCACATCAGGCGTGCCAAAAATCGTCGGCCACACGTTGGAGGGATTGACCGGCGCGATTGTCGCAGACGGCCCAGTGCGCGGCGCTTCGCCGGTTTGGGCGACTTTCTATGACATCAGGCGCTATGGCGGCCTTCAGATTTTCCTGCGCGCGATCATCGGTGGCGGTTCGATGGTGCTCTCGGAGCCCGGCGAGCCGATCGCCGATTATGTCGCTCGCCTGAACGCAAGCGGCGTCACGCACATATCGGGCACGCCGTCGCACTGGCGCAAACTTCTGATGAGCGGTTCGGCTTCCGGCTTTTCTCCGCGTTACGTTCGCCTGTCCGGCGAGATTGCCGACCAGGCGGTGCTCGATGGCCTGAGCCGGGCCTTTCCCGCGGCCTCGATCGGTCACGCCTATGCATCCACCGAGGCTGGTGTCGGCTTTGCCGTGAACGACGGCCTCGAGGGCTTTCCCGCAACCATGCTCGGGAGCCGTGACGGCGTCGAAATGAAAGTCGAGGACGGATCGCTCCGGATCCGCTCGGCGCGGACGGCGCATGCCTATGTCGGGCTAAACGCAGCCGCCCTGACCGACGGCGATGGCTTCGTCGACACCGGCGACATGGTCGAGCTGCGCGGCGACAGGTATCACTTCGTCGGCCGGCGTGGCGGCATTATCAATATCGGCGGCCTCAAGGTTCATCCCGAGGAAATTGAAGCGGTCATCAACCGGCATGCCGAGGTGCGCATGTCCTGCGCCAAATCGCGCCGCAGCCCGATTACCGGCGCGATCGTGGTCGCCGACGTCATTCTGGCCGATGGCAACGATCCAGGCCGGGGCGGCGAGATCCGCGATAAAATTCTGGCCGATTGCAGGGCCTCGCTGGCGCCCCACAAGGTGCCTGCCATGATCAAATTCGTATCGTCGCTCGACATCACGGCGGCCGGCAAGCTGGCGCGGCACGATGCATAATGTTGTGGTGACCGGCGGAAGCCGCGGCATTGGCCTTGCCATCGCGCGAAGGTTAGCTACAGCCGGCTATAATGTGATCGCGGTGGCGCGGCGCGAAAGCGACGAGTTGCGCGAGACCATCGGCGGAGTTGTGGAGCGAGGCAGCGGCGGTCTTCACTTCAGGGCGTTCGACCTCAGCGATGTCGACGCCATCCCGTCTTTTGTCAAAACGCTGCGTGACGAGTTCGGCGCGATTTACGGCCTCGTCAACAATGCCGGGATCGGCAACGAAGGTCTTCTCGCCACCATGCACAACACCGAGATCGAGGCGCTGTTGCGCCTTAACGTGCTGTCGCCGATCGTTCTCACAAAATATGTGGTGCGGCACATGATGGCCGATGGCGCCGGCCGTATCATCAACATGTCCTCGATCATCGCAACGACCGGCTATAACGGCCTGTCCGTCTACGGCGCGACCAAGGCCGCGGCGTCAGGCTTTACCCGGTCGCTGGCGCGCGAGGTCGGCAAGCTCGGCATCACCGTGAACGCGATTGCGCCGGGTTTCGTCGATACCGAATTGACCCAGAGCCTCTCGGAAGATCAGCGCAAACGCATCGCCGGCCGCAGCGCGTTGCG
>JBGQCE010000066.1:0-10419 GCA_041495185.1 Bradyrhizobium sp. | reverse complement strand
GGGAAATTAACAGGCAAATTTTTGATTTATCGGCCGAATCCCGGAAAATTGCCGCTAAAATGCCAGTCATTCCAGCGCATTGCACACAAATTCCCTATGCAGCGGATCAGGAAATTAATTCGGCGGATCAGGGAATTCAAAATGAAGAACAGGGAATTGATTGAGGCATCCAACACCAGACCATGCCTAAGTCGCGGTCCTTTTGTTAGGTCGTCGGCTCGGCCGCAACCTACGCTCAGCGCCCTTTGGGACGCCTGGGGTCGTCATGCAGAGGCAGAACGTTCAGATGGCCCTCCCCCCGCGGCAAAAGCGGCGGAAAGCGCGGCTCGCGCTTCTCCATGAACGCGTTCATGCCCTCCTGCCACTCGGGGGCACCGATCAGCATAGCGAGCGCTTCGAGCCCGATATTTTTGGCCGTCGCCAGATCGGCATCGCCACACATGCGCACGGCCATTTTCGACTGAGCGACAGCGCGAGGGCCGAGCAACCTGAAACGGCTCGCCAGTTCCATCGCCGCCGGCATCAGATCCGCTGCAGGACGGATGCCCGTCACGA
Source organism: Bradyrhizobium sp. (assembly GCA_041495185.1). GTDB lineage: Bacteria > Pseudomonadota > Alphaproteobacteria > Rhizobiales > Xanthobacteraceae > Bradyrhizobium. The sequence continues at coordinate 9,864 of JBGQCE010000066.1, read as the reverse complement.
GTCCATGGGCCAGCGCTTCGGCGGCGGTAACGTGGCTGCCAAGCAATATCCATTCGAGCGCCTTGCCACGACCCACGAGGCGATGCAGTTTCTGAACGCCCCCGGCGCCAGCAAGCGCTCCGATCCTTACTTCGGGTACCCCGATCTTCGTGTGATCCGCCATCAACCGGAAATCGCAGGCAAGCGACATCTCACAGCCGCCGCCCAATGCGAACCCGTTGATCGCTGCAATCGCGGGAATCGGCAAGGTCTCGATACGGTCGAACACGGTGGCGATCCGTTGCAGGTAGCGATCGCGCAGGGCGAAGCTGCCCGCGCCGATGCGAGGGTCGACTTGCGTAAAGTAGTGCAGATGCGCACCGGCGCAGAATGCCCGGCCCTGACCTGTGATAATGAGCGCACGGGCTCCGCCGGCGACACTGGCCGTCAGCGCTTCGTCCAGTTCATCCAGCAGTTCAAGGCTAAGCGTATTCATCTCGCGCTCGCGGACCATGGTGACGAGCGCAATGTCAGGCTGCGGCCAGGTGAGTGTGAGCGCTTCACCGGATTTAGCCTTGGCGTCATCGGCTGTAGACATGGGTAAGCCCTTCCAGATCATAAAAGCGTTCAGGCCGGCCTGAGCACGAGCCGTCCGGTCGACAGGCCGGCTTCCACGAGCCGGTGTGTTTCGGCGGCAGCCTCCAGCGGATAGACGTCTTCGACCGCAGCCTTGATGCGCCGCCGGGCCACAAGTTCAAGCGCATCGGCGAGTTGCGACCGCGATACGGCTTTGGCGCTCAGAATCGAGATATTCCGCAGAAACAATTGCGCCGGATTGATCTTCATGAATTCGCCGGTGAGCTGCCCCACCAGCACGATCCGCCCGCCATCAGCCATGCTGCGGCGTACTGCCTCGAACACCAGACTTCCGACATTATCGATGACGGCATCGACGCCTCGGCCATCCGTGAGGCGGCGGACCTCGCTGGAGAAATCCTCGCCTCGCTCGACAATGATGACTTCGTCGGCGCCGGCCTCGCGGATGCGAGCTGCCTTGGCCGATGTCGTCGTCACCGCGATCGTAAACGCGCCCGCCAGGCGCGACAGTTGCACACCGTGCAGGCCAAGCCCGCCGCCGGCGCCGGTCACCAGCACCCGTTCGCCGAGCCGTACGCGGCCCACGTCGCGCACCGCGTTAAGCTCCGTTCCGATCGTGCAGGCTACAATGGAAGCCTCCTCCGCAGTGACGCCCATCGGAACCTTGATCGCTGCATCTGCATCTACGCAGACAAGCTCGGCATAGCCACCATTGAGCCCGGCATCGCCGAGAAAGATACGCTCGGGACACGAGGTCTCGCGACCGCTGCGGCAATCACGGCAATAGCCGCAGACATGGCTATGGATCGTGGTAGCCACCAGATCACCGTCGCGAAACTCGCGAACCTGCGAGCCCAGCTTTTCGATGGTGCCTGCAACCTCGTGACCGAGGATAACCGGCATCCCGACGCCGCGCCGGAACGTACCGTTACGAACCACGACGTCGTGGAAACAAACCCCGCAGGCAGCCACCGCAATCCTGATCTCGCGCGGCCCAGGCTCGCGCGCCGCCACATCGGCGACGCGCAAGACTGAGGGAGGACCGGTTCTTTCGGCAACGACTGCGCGCATCGGGATATCAGGCGTTCAGTTCGCCGTGAGCCAGCCTGAGATAATCTTCCACTTGCCGCCCTCAGCCTTCATGATCGCGCCGGCAAGCGAGCCGGCGTGTTGATCTGCCGAGAACGTGAGCGGGGCCATCAGGCCAGTATCGAAGGCTTTCAGGCTTTCCAACGCGCTCACAATCGACGCCTCGTCGGTCTTTCCGCCGGAGCGCTTGAGCACTTCAGCGAAGATCTTGCCCGCCTGATATCCGTGCATGCTGTAAGTGGTGGGCTTGGTGTTCGGCTTGTATTTCTGCTGCGCCGCGATGAAAGCCTTGACGGCGGGCTTGTCGGAGTCGAGCGGCTCCATCACCGCGATGGCAATGGCGCCCTCTGCGAGCGGCCCGGCGAGCTGGAACGTCTGCGGATCGCCGAGCGCATTATGGCCGCTGAACTGCGGCTTCCAGCCGAGATTATTGGCCTCGCGCATCACCAACGCGGCGTCTTTCGGGATGCCGAGGAAAACGACATGCTCGACGCCCGCTTCCTTTGCCTGCGCGACCACCCCGCTGAAATTGGTTGTACCGCGATCGAAGGGCAGCTTGACCAAGGGCATCTTGTCGCGACCAAAGCGCTCCTCTAGACCGGCGACGGCATCCTGACCGAAATCGTCATTCTGATAGATCGCGGCAACTTTGGTTTGCTTGAGATCCTTGAGGATATAGTTGGCGAGCACGATCATCTGAACGCGCACTTCCGGAAGCGTGGTGAAGACGTCGCGTTTCACCGGCGTCGTCAGCGAATGGGAGAAAGCGTAAGGGAAGAGCATCGGAGTCTTGCTCTCGGTCACGAAGGGCAGCAGGGCTGCCGATGGCGCGGTCCCGGTGACGGCAAGAAGCGACACGACCTTGTCCTGCTCCACAAGCTTGCGCGCCGACGCAATGGTGCGCATCGGCTCGTAGCCGTCATCCTCGGCAATGAATTGCAGTTTGCGCCCGCCGACACCGCCCTGGTCGTTGATCTCGGCGAACGCCACTTCGACGCCGTCGCGCACGCTCTGTCCGAGCAGGGACAACCCCCCTGAAAATGGGCCGCTCATACCCACCTTCACCGGTTCCTGAGCACTTGCCGGCAGCGCCGCCATCACGATCACGGCGCCCGCAGCGAGGATGGCACGCCGCGGCAGTAACCTTGTCAATGTTCGCTTGTCCATGGTTCGTCTCCTCTGTCTTTTGTTGCTTCGTTGATAGTCAGTCCGACGTCACCGTTCGAGCTTCAACCCGACGGCCTCCCGGTCCCAGAGCTTCAGCCGGTTTTCCTCAGCCCAGGTCTTGAGTTTGTATTTCTCGATCTTCTCGCTTGCGGTCTTGGGTAACGCCTCGATGAAATGGACGAAGCGCGGCACCATGAAATGCGCCATGTTCTGGTTGGCAAAGCGCACCAGCTCTTCTTCGCTGACCTTGCATCCGCTCCGGCAAACCACGTAAATCATCACTTCGTCCTCGCTAAGTTCAGAAGCGACCGGCACAGCCGCGACCTCCAGGACGGATGGATGCTTAGCGATCAGCATTTCGACCTCGTAGGCGGAAATATTCTCTCCACGCCGACGGATTGCTTCCTTCTTGCGATCGACAAAATAGAGATAGCCGTCGCGATCCAGTCGCCCGCGATCGCCGGTGTGAAGCCACAGATTGCGGGTGTCACGCACCGTCGCCTCGGGCATCTTGTAATAGCCGGACATGATGATGCCCGGCTCACAAGGCCGGACGCATATCTCGCCGACCTCACCTGACGGCAGCGGATCGTCCTCGTCACTGACGATTTGAACCTCCGCGAGACCGCGCGGCCGACCAGCCGAAGCGCCCTTTGTCTCGGGATCGTCGGGCGTGAACATAGTCACTGCGAAGGTCTCAGTCATCGCGTAGAGCGATGTTACCTGAACGCCAAAGCGAGCAGACACCTCACGATAGGTTTCAGGCGACAACGGAACGATCATGGCCTGGCGCACGCGATGCTCGCGATCGCGAGACGACGCCGGCGCCTTCAGGATGATGTTTGTCATCGCGCCCAGCGCATTGAACTGGGTGGCGCCGGTCGCCCTGATCTCCTCCCAGAAGGAGCTCGCCGAAAACCGCGGCGAGACCGCAAGCGCGCAATCGGCCCACAGCGCCGCATAAGCCGAATACCACAGCGCATTGCCGTGGAAGAGCGGCAGGCAGGTGTACAGGACATCGTCGGGGCGATAACCGAAATTCTGCGCCAGCGAGCGGCCGACGCCATGGGCCTGCGAATGCGGGCTGATCACGCCCTTCGAAGGACCGGTCGTTCCCGACGTATACATGATGTATTGTGGATCGCTTGCGAGCACTGTCGTCTTGTCCGGTTCCTGTGCTGGTGCATGGGCAAAAGCCGCGAGATCCCCGCAGGTCGCGCCGCACTCGGTGAGCCTGGTTCCGGCACCGCCGAGCGTCAGGAACGCACGTACCTGGTGCCCAGCGCCGAGCGTCTCCGCTACGCGATCCACCCATTCGGCGGCCACGACAACACAGATCGAATCGGACTGCGTGATGAAGTACCGCAGCAGTTCGCCGCGCGCCGCGGTATTGAGCGGCACCGCTACCGCACCGAGCTTGGCCAGGCCCCAGATCGTCCAGATAAACTCAGGGCAATTCGGAAGCATGACAGCAACGTGATCACCCTTGCGAACGCCGAGCTCACGAAATCCGTTGGCGTAGCGGTTGGAGAGATCGTGCGCCTGCGCATAGGTATAGCGCTGATCGGCGAAGATCAGCCAGGTCCGGTCACCGACGCGCCTCGCCTTGTCAGCGAGCAGATGTCCAATGGTCCGTTGCTTCAGCGGATAGTCATGCATCGGTCAGACACCCAGATAGGCGTCGACAAGAGCGGTCGAACGTTCGAATTCGTCCCGTGCGCCTTCCATCACCACCTGCCCGTATTTGAGTACGTAGAGATAATCCGCAAATTTCATGGCCAGCCTCGCATTTTGCTCCACAACGAGAATGGTAATTCCGGCCTTGCGCACCTCATCGAGTTTGGCAAAGACCTGTTTGACGATGATCGGCGCCAGACCAAGGCTTAACTCGTCGGCGAGCAGGACCTGCGGCGCCGCCATCAGCGCGCGGCCGATCGCCAGCATCTGTTGTTCGCCGCCGGAGAGGGTGTAACCGAGCTGGCGCTCGCGCCGCTCGATCGGCGGAAACATCGCCATCACGCGGCTGTAATCCGCCGAAACGTTCTGACCTCGCCGCACATAGGCGCCCATCATGAGGTTTTCCTTCACCGTCAGATCGGGAAAGATGCCCCTGCCCTCCGGCACATGCGAGACGCCGAGCCGCACGATTTGCTCCGGACCAAGGCCGGTGATCGAATTGCCTCGCAACGTAACCGCACCCGAAGCAGCGCGGGCGATGCCGCTGATGGCCCGCAACAGGGTCGACTTCCCGGCGCCATTGGCTCCGAGAATGGCGACAAGACGACCGGTCTCGACCTTGATCGAGACGTCCCGCAAAGCTTCGACGGAACCGTAGCGCACATTGAGACCAGTCACCTCAAGCATCGGCCACCTCGCCGAGATAGGAGGACATCACCCTGGCATCGCCAAGCACTTGGTCGGGCGGACCGTTGGCAATAAGCTGCCCGAGATCGAGCACAACAAGCCGGTCGCACAGGCGCGAGACAAAGGGCATGTTGTGCTCAACGACAAGAATGCCGAGGCCGAATTCCTTGCGTAGTCCGAGCAGAATCTCCCTGAGCCGGGAGATCTCGCTATCGTTCAGGCCGGCAATAGGCTCATCGAGCAGCAGGAACCTGATGTCCATGAGCAACGCCCGTCCGAGGTCGACAAGCTTTCGATGGCCATAAGGCAGGCTGCGAACACTAGTTTCTGCGCTGTCCGCCAAACCCAGGCGGGAGAGTAGTTCCGCCACCTTCTCAGCGGCCGTGCGCTCCTGACGTTGTACGTTCGGAAGCCTTAGCAATTCGCCGACAAGGCCGTAATCGAGAGAGCCGTGACAGGCGATCAGAAGATTGTCGCGCACCGAGAGGTCGGCGACGAGTTCCGGGTGCTGAAACACTCGGCCGATGCCATGGCGGGCCACGGATGCCGCGGACATCGCCGAGAGAATCGCTCCGTCAAGTTGGACACAGCCCCTGGTTGGCCGAGTAATGCCGGAGATGCAGTTGAGGAGCGTGCTTTTGCCGGCACCGTTCGGGCCGATCAGCCCGACGATGGACCCGGCCTCAAGCGCAAATGTAACGCCGCTTAACGCGTGGATACCGCCGAAATCCACCGACACGTTTTCGATGGCAAGAGTCATATCAGGATCTCCGCCCGAGGCGGCGTATCATTCCCCAAAGTCCCTGGGGCATGAACACCATGACGACGACCAGCAATAGACCGAAGACGAGCCCCGGCGCGTCCTTGATACCGCGCAGCAGTTCAGGAACGATCACGTAAAAGATAGCGCCGACGACTGAACCGCCGATCGTACCCAGCCCCCCGATGACCACCATGCTCAAAAACGAAATGGAAAGCCCGACGCTGAAGCTTTCCGGGTTGATGTAACGCACCAGATAGGCAAACAAGCCTCCGGCGATGGCCGCGTAGAAGGCGCTAATGGCAAACACCGTGACCTTGTATCGCGGCGCATGAATCCCGAGCGATCCGGCGGCGATCTCGCTCTCCCTAATGACCAGGAGTGCCCGGCCCGTGCGTCCACGGCTTACGTTCCATGCCCCGATGAGGCCGACCGTCATGAAGCCAAGCGTCAGGTAGTAAAGCCCAGTCGCACCGAGTTCGTATCCGGCGATGCTCGGGGAGTTGAGCGCAAGACCACCGCCGCCGCCCGTCAGACTTCGCCACTCAAAGATGATCTTCTGAAGGACGACGCCGAAGCCGAGCGTCGCAATGGCAAGATAGATATTCTTGAGGCGAAGTGCCGGCACGGCTGCGAGCGCTCCGATCGCAGTCGTGAGCAGGGCGCCGACGAGGAGCGCCAGGAGATAGGGAAATCCCGCCTTCTGGGTCAAGATCGCAGTCGCGTAAGCACCAACTCCGAAGAGGGAGGCGTGACACAAGCTGATTTGCCCCGCATAGCCGGTCAGCAAATTGAGGCCGAGTGCGACCAGCGCAAAGATTCCGGTGAGTGTGACGAGATAAAGGCCGTAGCCGTTGAGCCCGAGGGGTGCCCCGCATGCGAGCAGAAAGCACAGACCGACAAGCGCTGCACCCCAGCTCCTCGATGTCCGCGGCTTCGGTACGCGAATAATGTCGGTCGCGGCGCTCATGCCTTGCGAACCTTGACGTGACCGAAGATACCTTCGGGACGCATGATGAGCACCGCAATGATGATGATGAAGGTGATCGCGTCGGCGAAGGACGGCGAAAGGTAAGCGCCTGTCAGATTTTCGGCGACACCGAGCGTGAGACATCCCAGAAACACACCAATGAGACTATTCAAGCCACCTAGAACGCCCCCAGCGAAAGCCTTGATAAGGAGCGCACTCATAAGGTTGGTATCGAGGAACAGCGCAGGCGCTGCAAGAACTCCGGCAATTCCGCCCACGAGCCCGCCGAGACCCCAGGCAATGGCGGACGATCTGGTGATCGATACTCCCATCAACCGCGCCACTGTTTGATTCTGGCTTGCCGCCCTGAGGGCGAGCCCGGTCCAGGTGAACCGGAGAAATAATGTCATCCCGACGATGATCACGAGTCCGACAGCAATATTCACCACGCTGTCGACCGACACCGGAACGCCTCCGATCAGGAAAGGAGGGGAGAATGCGAAGGGCGAGGGAAAGGTGTAGGTCTGATGACCCCAGATCAGCCCGGCGACGCTATTGAGCACGACATTCAACCCGAGTGTCGCGATGATGGCTGAAAGCACGGGGCCGCCGATCAGCGGGCGGATGATCACCTGCTGAATGACGACGCCCTGCACCAGCCCGAAGACGAAGGCGATTGACACCGCCTGCCACCAGGGCAGGCCTACGCCGTCCATCAGCCAATAAGCGAAGAAGGTCGTCAGCATCGCCATTTCGCCCTGGGCGAAATTCGCAATGTCGGTGATGTTGAGCACAATCACGATCGCAATGCCGACCATCGCATAGAGACAGCCGGCGGCGAGCCCACCAACAACCAGATTGGCGATCATGGCAGCCGGCGGGGCTTCTGTGTCCAGTTCATTCTCATGATTTCCCTCCTGCTCTTCTTTTTTGCTTCGGTGCCGGCCGCGATGACGCCACGGAGATCGCCCCGCGCCGGGCTGGCAAAAGCTGCCTGGCAGGTCCCTGCGGCCGATGGGTCGGCAAATCCCCGACATCGCGCGGCAGCGCGGCGGCGGGTGCCGACGACACCGCCCGTTCGAAGATCTGACTCAGTGCGAGCGTAAGCTGCTCAGGCCTCCACGGGCCGCTCGGCTTGAACCATTTTGGAACCCAGTTCAGCGCGCCGAGAATGACGAAGATTGCAAGCTTGGGATCGCACGGTACGACGCTACCGTCCTCGATGCCTTCCTTGACGAGCGCCCGCAGGGCACGCTCGAACCGGTCGCGCTGCCGAACGAGCTTCGCCCGATCGCCCGGTTCAAGGGCGTGCTCCTCCATCAGGACAACGCAACAATTAAGTTCGTCGATCAGCTGGGAAAGGTAGCCGGCGAGCGTCAGCACCAGCCGTTCACGCCCGTCCTTGCCCTGCTTGCGCCCGCGTTCAAGGCTCGCGAAAGCCACCTCCATGGCGTGCTCGAAGCAGGCGGCCAGCAAACTGTTCTTGTTCGGGAAGTAGTGATAGAGCGCGGCCTTGGTTACCCCGAGGCTGGTCGCGATCTCGGTCAGCGAGGTTGCGTGATAGCCCTTGAAGTTGAACGAGGCAGCCGCTTCGCGCAGCACCTCCTGACGTTTGATCCCATGCACGTGTTCTTTGGTGGGGAACAAGCCTGCCTCCCGGAAACGGTCTTCTTGCCGTCCGATACGCTAGCCGTTAGGCTACTATCTGACAAGTCGGTTTACTAACCGTACGGTCAGTTTGCTAGCCGATCAGCATGTTAGGGGCGCGCCTTGGGGCTTTATCTCGAAGACTTTGAAATCAATGCCACGCGCCGCACGCGTGGCCGCACCATCGGTGAAGGCGACGTCTCCCTGTTCGCCGGACTGGTCGGCGACTACAATCCGCTCCATGTCGATGAGGAATTCTCCAAAGAAAGTATTTTCGGCAGCCGCGTCGCCCATGGGCCGCTGGTGCTCTCGACTGCGATCGGACTGATGTCGCAGCTTAACTGGATCGATGGAACAGCTCTCGGTCTGCTGGGAATTTCCTGGGAATTCCATGCACCTGTGAAATTAGGCGATACGATCAGCGCCAATGTCACGCCGCTGGAGGCGAGGTCAAGCAAGACCCCTGGACGCGGAATTCTGAAAATCGGGTTCGAGGTCCTCAACCAGAACGACGAAGTCGTTCAAGTCGGATCGATCGTTCTGTTGATGCGACGCCGTCCTGATCACGCAACCTAGCAGCCGGGGCGCGGTCGCGACCGAAGCAGCCCACGCGACCGATCCATCAATCTCGTGGCGGGGACGCGGCAAGAATGCGCTTTGCCTGTGCCAGATGCGGCGCATCGATCATCACGCCGTCGATCTGCACCACGCCCGAGCCGCTGGCTTCGAGCGCGGTCACCACGCGTTGCGCCCAGTCGCGCTCCGCCTGGGTATAGGTGAATGCCTTGTTGATGACCGCGACCTGCGAAGGATGGATCGCAGCCTTCGCGCTGAACCCATCGCGGCGCGCCGCATCAGCCTCCCGCGCAAGGCCGTCGGGATCACGAAAATCGGTGAACACGGCATCGATCGGCAGCACGCCAGCTGCGCGCGCTGCCAAAAGGCAAAGACTGCGTGCAAGCGCGAACGGCGCGGTGTACGCTCCGCTCGAATCCCGGTTGGCGGTCGCGCCGAGTTCGGCGGACAGGTCTTCGCCGCCCCACAACAGCCCGGCCAGCCGCGGGCGACGCCACGAAGTTGCCGCAAGCGACAGCGTCGCGGCTGCCGTTTCGGTGCAGACGGGAATGACATGGGTTGTACCCAAGGCGCCGCGAGGCTCGCGTTCGCTGATCAACACGTCGAGACGATCGAGATCATGTGGACCGGTCAATTTCGGCAACATGATCCCGTGCGGCCGCAGCGGCAACACCGCATCGAGATCGCCGGGGCACCATGGACTGTCGAGCGGATT
>JBGQCE010000065.1:0-10519 GCA_041495185.1 Bradyrhizobium sp. | reverse complement strand
TGATGCACGCTGAGGCCTTCGGCGACGATGTCGCCGACCGACATGCGCGGGCTCAGCGCGCCGAACGGGTCCTGAAACACGATCTGCATGTCGCGGCGGAACGGCCGCATCGCCTTGAAACGCAGGCCCTGGATATCTTTCCCTAAAAACACGATCGGGCCGTCAGACGAGATCAGCCGCAGCAGCGCCAGCCCAAGCGTAGTCTTGCCGGAGCCGGATTCGCCGACCACGCCGAGCGTTTCGCCCTTGCGCACCGAGAGCGTGACGCCATCGACCGCCTTGATATGTCCGACGGTCGAGCGCAGCAGGCCGCGCCTGACCGGAAACCAGACCTTCAGATCGCGTGAGGATATCACCACCGGAGATTCGGGCCGCGGCGGCGCCGGATCGGGCTTCGGCTCGGCTGCGAGAAGAGCGCGGGTGTAGGGATGCTTCGGCGCGGTGAAAACCTGCTCCACCGGCCCCTGCTCGACGATCTTGCCGCCATTCATGACGCAGACGACGTCCGCGATGCGGCGCACGATGCCGAGATCGTGGGTGATGAACAACAGGCTCATGCCGAGCCGAGCGCGGATTTCTGCCAGCAGCGCCAGGATTTGCGCCTGCACGGTGACGTCGAGCGCCGTGGTCGGCTCGTCCGCAATCAGCAAATCCGGCTCGTTGGCGAGCGCCATCGCGATCATGACCCGCTGGCGCTGGCCGCCGGATAATTGATGCGGATAACTCGCAAGCCGCGTTTCCGGTTCGGGAATGCCTACTTGCGTAAGTAGTTCGAGCGTCCGCGCCCGCGCCATCGGGCCGGTAATTCCGCTGTGAAGCTGCAGGATCTCGCCGATCTGCGACTCGATCGTATGCAGCGGATTGAGCGACGTCATCGGCTCCTGGAAGATGATCGAGATATCGTTGCCGCGAATGCCGCGGATCTCGCGCTCCGATAGATCGAGCAGTTCCCGGCCCTTGAAGCGAATGCTGCCTGACGGATGCGAAGCGGTCGGATACGGCAACAGTTTCAGGATTGACAATGCGCTGACGGATTTGCCGGAACCGGATTCGCCGACCAGCGCCACGCACTCGCCACGTTTGATTTCAAAGGAAATATGATCGACCGCGACGGAAGTGCCGCTGGGCTGATGAAATGCCACCGACAAATCGCGGATGTCGAGCAGCGGCTGGTTGATGGCGTCCATGCGCGGCCTACCTGAACGTCTTGCGCGGATCGAACGCGTCGCGCACGGCTTCGCCGATGAAAATCAGCAATGACAGCATGATCGCGACCGCGAAGAAGCCGGTGAAGCCAAGCCAGGGCGCCTGCACGTTGGCCTTGCCCTGCGACAGCAATTCGCCAAGCGAGGGCGAGCCCGGCGGCAATCCGAAGCCGAGAAAGTCGAGCGCGGTCAGCGTCATGACCGACGAAGACACGATGAAGGGCAGGAATGTCATGGTCGCGACCATGGCGTTGGGCAAAAGATGCCGGAACATGATGACGGCGTTGGACACACCGAGCGCGCGGGCCGCCATGATGTATTCGAAGTTTCGCCCGCGCAGGAACTCCGCGCGCACCAGGCCGACCAGCGACACCCATGAGAACAGCAGGAGTATGCCGAGCAGCACAAAGAAGCCGGGCACCAGCACCGACGACAGGATCAGCAACAGATAAAGCGAGGGTATGGCCGTCCAGACTTCGATGAAGCGCTGAAAGCCCAAATCGATCCAGCCGCCGAAATAACCCTGTATGCCGCCGGCGGCGATGCCGATGATCGAGGAAATGATGGTCAGGCTGAGGCCGAACAGCACCGAGATGCGAAAGCCGTAGATCAGGCGCGCGACCACGTCGCGGCCCTGGTCGTCGGTGCCGAGCCAGTTGTATTCTAGGTCACGGCAGCTCTTCAGACCCTTCTTCAGCACCACTTCCTTGCACTGCGCTTCCGTCAGCATCCAGGTCGGCTTTGACGGCGCAGGCGTCGGCAGATCGAGATTGTGGGTATCGTAGGAGTAGCGGATCAGCGGCCAGACGACGGTGCCGCCCTTGTCCGCGATCAACTTCTGCAAATACGGATCGCGGTAGTCGGCCGCCGTCTCGAAATCTCCGCCGAAGGTGGTCTCGGAATAGCTGATGAACGCCGGCCAATACAGATGGCCGTCGAATTTGATGAGGAACGGGCGATCGTTGGCGATCAGCTCGGCGAACAGCGAGACGAAGAACAGGATCAGGAAAATCCAGAACGACCAGTAGCCCCGGCGGTTCGACCTGAAATTCTGCCAGCGCCGGCGATTGAGCGGCGATGGACTGAACCGGCTGCGCGCAACCGGCACGTCGTCGCCGGGCGGCGACTGAACAGTGGTTTCGACCGGCGGCGGGGCGGTGATTGTCATCAGACCTCCCGCGCCTCGAAATCGATACGCGGATCGATCCACATGTAAGCGAGGTCGGAGATCAGATTGACCACAAGACCAACCAGCGAAAAGATGAACAACGTTCCGAATACCACCGGATAGTCGCGATTGAGCACGCTCTCGAAGCCGAGCAGACCCAGGCCATCGAGCGAGAAGATGGTTTCGATCAAGAGTGAGCCGGAGAAGAAGGCATGAATGAATGCGCCGGGAAAGCCGGCGATCACGATCAGCATGGCGTTGCGGAAGATGTGATTGTAGAGCACCTGCCGCTCGCTGCAGCCCTTGGCGCGCGCGGTCATGACATATTGCTTGCGGATTTCATCGAGGAACGAATTTTTCGTCAGCAGCGTCATGGTGGCGAAGGCCCCCAGCGCCATCGAGATCAGCGGCAGCGTGATGTGCCAGAAATAATCGAGGATTTTCCAGTACCATGGAAATTGCGCCCAGCCGTCCGAGGTCAGGCCGCGCAGCGGGAATACATTGAAGAACGAGCCGCCGGCGAACAGGATGATCAGCAGAATCGCGAACAGAAATCCCGGTATCGCAAATCCGACGATGACCACCGCAGAGGTCCAGGTATCGAACTTCGAGCCGTCCATGACCGCCTTGCGGATGCCGAGCGGGATCGAGATCAGATAGGTCAGAAGCGTCATCCAGATCCCCAGCGACATCGAGACCGGCAGCTTCTCCTTGATCAATTGCAGCACGCTGACATCGCGAAAATAGCTTTTGCCGAAATCGAACCGCGAGAAATTCCATACCATCAGCGCGAAACGTTCCGGCGCCGGCTTGTCGAAGCCGAACTGCTTTTCAAGGCTCTTGATGAAATCGGGATCCAGCCCCTGCGCGCCGCGGTACTTCGATCCGACGGCATCGGAGGACGCACCAACCTGGCCGCGCGCGCCGAAATCGCCGCCGCCCCCGGAAATCCTGGATGTGCCGCCGGTGTCGGCGCCAGAGAGCTGCGCGATCACGCGCTCCACCGGTCCGCCCGGCGCAAATTGCACCACGACAAAGGATACGAACAAAATCCCCAGCAGCGTGGGGAGCATCAGGAAAATGCGGCGGGCGATGTAGGCACTCATGAACTATTTCGCCTGTTCGAACTTGGCAGCTTTGTCGGGATCGAACCACCATAGAATGCGCTCCCCGACACCGGAGGCATCGAACTGATAGCGCGGCAACGTCTTCGGGTGATCAAACACATCCCAATAGGCGACCGGATGGGTGGCGCGATACCAGTGCGGCACCCAATAGCGCCCCGCGCGGAACACCCGGTCGAAGGCGCGGCATGCGGTCGTCAGCTCTGCGCGGGTGTCGGCAGCAAGAATCTTTTCGATCAACGCATCGATGGCGGGATTGGCGATGCCGGCCAGATTGTACGATCCCTTGGTTGCAGCCGCCTGTGACGAGAACGTCGGACGCATCGAGTCCCCCGGCGTCGCGGAGATACCGAGGCGCTCGGTGGTTACGTCGAAGTCGAAATCTTCCACCCGGGCACGGTACTGTACGGCGTCAACCAAACGCAGGCCTGCTTCGATCCCGAGCGTGCCGAGATTTTTGATAAAGGGCCCATGATGCGGCTGGAACGAAGGCTCATCGTGCAGAAATTCGATCTTGAAAACCTCGCCATTCGGCAGCAATCGCTTGCCGTCCTTGATGGGAAGTCCGGCGTCGGCGAGCAATTGCGAGGCCTTGCGCAGCAACGTTCGATCCTGCCCCGATCCATCCGACACCGGCGGCACGAACGGCTGACCGAACACCTCGTCCGGCACCTGGCCGCGAAACGGCTCAAGCAGTTTGAGTTCTTCCGGCGACGGCGGCCCGTTCGCCACCATGTCCGAATTCTGAAACAGCGAACGGGTGCGCGCATAGGCGCCATACATGATCGTTCTGTTGGTCCATTCGAAATCGAAGGCATAGATGAGCGCTTCGCGTACGCGCGGATCCTTGAATTTATCGCGGCGGGTATTCATGAACCAACCCTGCGCGCCCGCCGGCGCTTGATCGGGCAAGATTTCGCGCTTGACGCGGCCATCCACGATCGCAGGGAAATCGTAGCGCGTTGCCCATATTCGCGCGGTAAATTCTTCCCGGTACAGGTAGCTCTTTCCGCTAAATCCCTCGAAGGCGACATCGCGGTCGCGGTAAAATTCGTAACGCACGATATTGAAATTATACGCACCGCGGCTGACCGGCAGATCGGCGCCCCACCAATCCTTGACCCGTTCGAATTCGATGTAGCGGTTGGCTTCGAATTTTCCGACCTTGTACGGCCCCGATCCCAAGGGGGTATCGAGCGTCGATTCGTCGAATGGCCGCGTCGCATAATAGGCCTTCGAGAAAATCGGCAAGCTCGCGACATAAAGCGGCACGTCGCGTGCGCGCTTCTCCGCAAAGGTGACGACCAGCGTCGCGTCGTCGAGCGCTTCGGCCTTCACCATGTCGCGCAACTGCACGATGACGAGCGGGTGGCCCTTCGCTTTCAATGTCGTCAACGAGAAAGCGGCGTCATGCGCGGTCAGCTTCGAACCGTCGTGAAACCTGGCGTCGGGTCGCATCGCAAAGCGATAGCTGAGCTTGTCGGCTGAAATCTGCACCGACTTCGCTGCGAGGCCATACAAAGCGTCGGGCTCGTCGCCCGCGCGCGCCATCAGCGTCGCGAACGTCAGGTCCATGCCCTGCGCGCCCTCACCCTTCAGGATAAACGCGTTGAGCGAATTGAACGTCTGAAACGACTGATTGTAGGCTTTCGTCGAGGGAATCGTCGAAAACGTCCCGCCTTTCGGCGCCGCCGGATTGACGTAATCGAAATGACGGAAATCGGCCGGATATTTCAGATCTCCGAACACCGATATGCCATGAGCCTCGGTGTCAGCATCGGCCGCCACCGCGGGCCGCAGCCGTGTTGCGCTCAACGCGCCGACGCCGAGGCCGATCACATGCCGGCGGGAGAGCAGCGCCATGCGTGAAGAATCCCTCAAGATCGCTTGCCGATCCTGGCGGCCTTCTCAGCATCGAGCCACCACAATGACGGCAGACCAGAACGGGCGTATTTCGGCAGCGGCTCGGCATGGCTGAAGCGGTCCCAGCGCGCATAGCGCGAAAAGCCATAGGTGAATTGCGGCACGACGTAGAAATTCCACAGCAGCACGCGATCGAGCGCCCTGGTCGCGGCTACCAGAGTTGGACGATCCTTTGCGAAGATGACCTTATCAATCAGTGCATCAATAGCGGGATTCTTGATGCCAATCGTGTTTCTCGAGCCGGGCTGATCTGCAGTCTGCGATCCCCAGAATTCCCGCTGCTCATTTCCGGGCGACAGCGATTCTCCCCATTGGTCGATGATCATGTCGAAATCGAAGCTGCGAAGCCGGTTTTGGTACTGCGCGTCGTCAACGATGCGGATCGAGGTCGTCACACCGATGCGCTCCAGCGAGGGCTTGTAGAACAGCGCGATCCGTTCCGCGGAAGGATCCTGAACCAGGATCTCGACGGCGACCGGCTTGCCCGCCGCATTCACCAGCTTGCGGTCGCGTACCTCGAAGCCCGCTTCCTTCAAGAGCTTCATGCTCTCCCGCAAGTTGGCGCGCACAGCTTCGGGATTGCCGCCGACCGGATTGACATAGGGCGCGGTAAAGACCTCGGGCGGAACTTTGTCGCGGACGGTGTCGAGGATCTGCAACTCCTGGCCTTCCGGCAGTCCGGAACAGGCGAGATCGGTGCCGTCGAAATAGCTGTTGATGCGCTTGTATTGCCCATAGAACAGCT
This sequence comes from Bradyrhizobium sp., assembly GCA_041495185.1. Lineage (GTDB taxonomy): Bacteria > Pseudomonadota > Alphaproteobacteria > Rhizobiales > Xanthobacteraceae > Bradyrhizobium. Next base: position 4,354 of record JBGQCE010000065.1, on the reverse strand, counting down.
GCTTGTTCATCTCCTCGAAATCGTAGGCGTAGTTGAACGCCCGGCGCAGCCGCGCGTCCTTGAACTGATCGCGGCGCAGATTGAGAACGAAACCCTGCATCCGGCCGGAATCGTTGATCGGGAATTCTTCCCTGACCACGCGCTTTTCCGCAATCGCCGGAAAATCATAGGCCGTCGCCCATTGCTTCGCCGAATTCTCGGCGATCCAGTCGGCCTGATCGGCCTTGAACGCTTCAAGCGCGACCAGATTGTCCCGGAAGAATTCGAAGCGCATTTCGTCGAAATTGTTCTCGCCGATCCGTACCGGCAAGTTCGCGCCCCAATAATCCTTCACCCGCTCCAGCTTGATCGATCGGCCGGCGACAAATTCCTTGATGCGGTAAGGGCCGGAGCCCAATGGTTTCTCCAGCGTCGTTGCCGAGATGTCGCGCTTGCGGCCTTCGCTGTCGGTACCCTCCCAATAATGCTTCGGCAATACCGGCAACTCACCGACGATGGTCGGCAGTTCGCGGTTTCCGGGAGAGTCGAACGTGAATCTTATATCGCGCTCGCCGGTTTGTTCGGTTTTCACGACGTGGCGATAATAGGAGCCGTACATCGGACTGTACTTCTTCAGCATGTCGATCGAGAAAATCACATCATCCGGCGTCACCGGCTTGCCGTCGTGCCAGCGCGCCTCCTTGCGAAGACGATAGCTCACCCACCCAAAATCGTCGGGGTGCGACGCCGCCTCGACGAGCAAGCCATATTCCGTGGCGACCTCGTCCTGTGACCGCGTCATCAGCGTCTCGTAAATCAGGGCAGCGGCCGGGGCGATCGAACCTTTGACGCCTGCGACGGCGATGTTGAAATTGTCGAAGGTGCCGATCGATATCATGCGGGCGACACCGCCCTTGGGCGCATCCGGATTGACATAATCGAAGCGTTTGAAGTCGGCCGGATATTTGATGTCGCCGAACAGCGACAGCGCGTGCCGCCAGGCCGGTTCGCCGGTTGCTGCCTGCGCTTCGGCCGGGCTCACCGCCGGGAGGCCGGCTGCGGCCCCCAAAGCCGGGGCGACCGCGGCGAAGACGCCGCTTTGCAGAAGGTGTCGTCGGGTAATCGCCAAATCAGGGGTTCCTATGGATATGCCGCGCTATTGAGGCCGCAATATAAGGCAAGGGTTCGACCGATTATGTTGCTTTTTCCTCATGATACCAGCCCGCGAACGGCAACGGTGCGGCGAAACGTCCCGGTAACGCGGGAGCGCGACCAGCAAAAGTGGCAGCCGGTTTTGCGTCCGGTCGCGCTCCAACTAATAACTGCGCATGATCTTATCGCCAAACCGCTCACACTTTGGCGGATCACGCGCTGGTGAACGGAATAACAAAACGGCCAGGCAATGGCCCGGCCGTTTGCGACGAAATTCATTTGCAGCCGGGAAGGCCGTTACTTAGACGCCGTCGGCAGCGGAACCGGGCTATCCGCAAGGGTGTGCAGATAGTCGATCACGTCGGCGCGCTCGCTGTCCTTCTGGATGCCGGCGAAGCCCATCGCCGTGCCCGGGACAAAGCCCTTGGGATTGGAAATGAACTTGTTGAGGTCGTCATAGGTCCATTTGCCGCCCTTGGCCTTCATCGCGGCGGAATAGTTGAAGCCGGCTTCAGAGGCGCGGGCGCGTTCGACGATGCCGAACAGGTTCGGGCCGACGCGGTTGGGGCCGTTTTTCTCGAAGGTGTGGCAGGCCGCGCATTTCTTCGCCGCCGCAGCACCCTTCTCGACGGATGCGGTTTGCAAAAGCTTCTCGATCGGCTCGGACGGCGCTGCCGCCGCGGCTTCGCTGCCGGCGTGGCCTTCCACCTTCACGACGATTTCGAAACCCGGCTTTTCCGGCATCTCGGGAGCGAAGATCGCACCGGCGGTGAAGCTCATCACCAGCAAAACAAGGCAGGTGCCCAGAATGGCACCGAGAATTTTATTGATTTCGAAGGAGTCCATTTCGGATCAGGCTCCAGGCCGGAAGGTCGACTTAAGGCCGGAGAGACGGCCGCGGAAAAGCATCAGGAATCAGGCTTTCGCACCGCACCCGAAGCCACGATGAGATATCGGTTTGCCCGTGCTCTGGCAACCCGTATAAATGCGCCGGCTTTCGACCAATCCCCATCATTTCCGGCTTGTTATCGACCGGGTCCAGGCCTCACGCTGATGACCGAAACCCGCACTTTGGTGCTGATTCCCGCCCGCATGGCCGCCACCCGCCTGCCGGGCAAGCCGCTATTGGATATTGCCGGCCTGCCGATGATCGTCCATGTGCTGCGCCGCGCCGAGGCCGCGGGGATTGGCCGTGTCGCGGTCGCCACCGATACGCCGGAGATCGCCGCAGTGGTGACGTCCCATGGCGGCAAAGCGGTCATGACGCGCGCCGATCACCCCTCGGGCTCAGACCGGATTTACGAGGCGCTTTGCAAGCTCGACCCCAGGGGCGAGGCCGAAATCGTCGTCAATCTGCAGGGCGACTTTCCGACCATCCGCCCCGACAACATCCGCAGCGTGCTCGGGCCGCTCGCCGACCCCGCGGTCGATATCGCAACGCTTGCCGCCGAAATCCATACCGAGGAGGAGAGCACCAATCCGAACGTAGTGAAGGCGGTCGGCTCGCCGGTCAGCACAGGGCGGCTGCGCGCACTTTACTTTACCCGCGCCACCGCCCCCTGGGGCGACGGGCCGCGCTACCATCATATCGGCCTTTATGCCTATCGCCGTGCGGCGCTGCAGCGCTTCGTTTCGCTGCCCCCGTCGGCGTTGGAGCAACAGGAAAAACTCGAGCAGCTTCGGGCGCTCGAGGCCGGGATGCGGATCGACGTCACCATTGTCGACACGGTGCCGCGCGGCGTCGACACCCCGGCCGATCTCGAAACCACCCGTCAGATACTGGCAAAAGCCTGAGCGGCTGATACAAGGCGCGCCATGATCAAAACAAAGACCAAAACCATGAAAATCGCATTCCAGGGTGAGCCAGGCGCGAATTCCCATATCGCCATCGCCGAAGCCTATCCCGCCGCCGAGCCGCTGGCCTGCCCGACCTTCGAAGACGCGCTCGCCGCGATCTCTTCGGGGGATGCAGACCTCGGCATGATCCCGATCGAGAACTCGGTCGCCGGCCGCGTCGCCGATATCCATCATCTCCTGCCGCAATCCGGCCTGTTCATCGTCGGCGAATGGTTTTTGCCGATCCATCACCAGCTGATGGCCCCGCGCGGCGCCAAACTTTCCGATATCAAGACCGTCGAAAGCCATGTCCATGCGCTCGGGCAATGCCGCCGTATCATCCGCAAGCTCGGCATCAAGCCGGTCGTATCAGGCGATACCGCGGGAAGCGCGCGCATCGTCGCCGAGCGCGGCGACAAGAGCTGCGCATCGATCGCCTCAAAGCTTGCAGCTGACATCTACGGCCTCGATATCCTGGCCGAGGATGTCGAGGACGAAACCCACAACACCACCCGCTTTGTGGTGCTGGCGCGGGAGGCGAACTGGGCCAAACAGGGATCCGGGCCGCTGGTCACCTCTTTTGTTTTCCGGGTGCGCAACCTTCCTGCGGCGCTCTACAAGGCGATGGGCGGCTTCGCGACCAATGGCGTCAACATGACCAAGCTCGAAAGCTACATGGTCGACGGCAATTTCTTCGCCACCCAATTCTATGCCGACGTCGACGGCCATCCCGAGGACAGGAATCTCGCTTACGCGCTGGAGGAACTGAAATTCTTCTCGCGCGAATTCCGTATCGTCGGGGTCTACCCCGGCCACCCCTTCCGCGCGACGTTCAGCGAGAAGGCGGAGTGAATTGACGCGCGCGAAGAATTCTCCACACGTCGTCCCGGCGAACGCCGGGACCCATACCGCGTGATCAATCAATAAGGCGGTGTGGTCGACACCTTGCCAACGCTGGCGGTTATGGGTCCGGCTCGCGCGGAGCCTGTCATCGGGCCGGCCGTAGGCCGGACCCGTCGGCTTGGCCGGGACGACAAGATTTTTTAGCCGAACTTCTCGACCACATCCGACCACAGCCGCCAGACCTCGGGATTGTTCTCAACAGCCGTCTGAACCATGATCAGCTTCGAGGCGGGATCGACGCAGATACGCTGCCCAAAGGCGCCGACCAGCGCGAACTGGCGCCGCGCGTCTGGAAGCAGCCACAGCAGATAGCCATAGCCGAACGTCGGCATGGCTTTGCCCGGCAACAGATAGGCATCGGACGGCCGCACCGTCGTTGCGTCGATCATCCATTGCGCCGGAATGATCTGCTTGCCGTTCCACGCGCCGTCATGGGCCAGCAACCGCCCGAGCCGCGCGTAATCGCGCAGCACGGCATTGAAGG
>JBGQCE010000064.1:0-10551 GCA_041495185.1 Bradyrhizobium sp. | reverse complement strand
GCCACCGGGCTTGCTTCGCTGGAAGAAGCCAAAATCCAGCGCGATCCGAAGAAGGGCGATTTCTACGTCGCGCTGATCGAGAAGCCCGGCCGCGCCACGCTGGATGTGCTCGCCGACATGCTGCCGGTCATCATCCGAACTTTCCCGTGGCCGAAATCGATGCGCTGGGGTGAACGCTCAGGCAGACCGGGTGCGCTAAGCTGGGTGCGGCCGCTGCACGCCATCGTCGCCACCTTCGGCCTCGAGACCGAACAGCCCGATGTCGTGAAATTTTCCGTCGACGGCATCGAGGCCGGCCAGACCACCTTTGGCCATCGCTTCATGGCGCCGGCGCCGATTTCCGTGCGCCGCTTCGAGGATTACGAGGCGAAGCTGCTGGATGCGAAGGTTGTGCTCGATCCCGAGCGCCGCAAGGACGTCATTCTCACCGACGCCAAGCAGTTGGCATTCGCGCAAGGTTTCGAGCTGGTCGAGGATCAGGTGCTGCTCGACGAGGTCGCGGGCCTGGTCGAGTGGCCTGTGGTGCTGATGGGATCGTTCGACAAGGAATTTTTATCGATTCCGGGCGAAGTGATCCGCGCGACCATTCGCAACAATCAGAAATGCTTTGTGGTCAGCGACCCCAAGAGCGGCAAGCTGACCAATAAATTCATCCTCACCGCCAATATCGAGGCATCCGATGGTGGCAAGGCCATCATCGCCGGCAACGAGCGCGTGATCCGCGCGCGATTGTCGGACGCGAAGTTTTTCTACGACAGCGATCTGAAGACCAAGCTCGAAGAACGGCTGCCGAAATTCGAGTCAATCGTGTTTCACGAGAAGCTCGGCACGCAAGGCGAGCGCATCAAGCGCATCGAGCAGCTGGCGGCGGAGATCGCACCGATTCTTTGGAAGCAGCGCCACTCTTATTTCGATGGCAAGCGCTTCACTGCCGAAGATTTCAAGGACGAGCAGGGCTACATCCGCAAGGTCAGGCGCGCGGCGCGGCTTGCAAAAGCGGATTTGCTGACCGAGGTGGTCGGTGAATTTCCGGAACTGCAAGGCTTGATGGGGAAGTATTACGCGCTGGCGCAGGGCGAGGATGCCTCCGTCGCCGCCGCAAGCGAGGAACATTACAAGCCGCAGGGGCCCGCCGACCGGGTTCCGACCGATCCGGTGAGCGTTGCCGTGGCGCTCGCCGACAAGATCGATACGCTGGTGGGCTTTTGGGCGATCGACGAGAAGCCGACGGGAAGCAAGGACCCGTATGCGTTGCGAAGGGCGGCGTTGGGGGTGATTAGGTTGATCACCGAAAACGGTCTTAGATTTCCTCTTTATGAGTCTTCAATCTTTCATTCTCTTTTCTTTGCGGAACGAACGCTTTCGACCCTTGAGGGAATGGTCGCTAAGAGAGCTCGATCGCTTGATTTTGTCGTGCCAGGTCTTGCGGAGGCTCTAACACAGCGGGCTCACCGAATTGCTTGGTCTGACGAGGCGTTGGAAGCGGCGTCAGAGCATTTTGCGGCGCTTATTAATGATCTCCTTTCTTTCTTCGCCGACCGCTTAAAAGTTCAGCTCCGCGATCAGGGCGCGCGGCACGATCTCGTCGATGCCGTATTTGCACTGGAAGGCCAGGACGATCTCCTGATGGTGGTCCGACGCGTCGAAGCGCTCGGCAAATTCCTCGCCACCGACGACGGCAAGAATCTGCTGGCGGGCACCAAGCGCGCGGCCAATATCCTGCGTATCGAGGAGAAGAAGGACGGCAAGGCCTATGATGGCGCGCCTGACGCCGCGCTCTACAGCCTTGCCGAAGAGAAGGCGCTGGCGAAGGCGATCGATCAGGTGAAGGCGGAAGCCGGTGCCGCCGTGGCGAAGGAAGACTTCGCCGCCGCCATGACCGCAATGGCAAAACTGCGCCCGGCGGTCGATGCGTTCTTCGACAAGGTCAAGGTCAATGACGACGATGCAAAAGTGCGCGAGAATCGTTTGAAGCTCCTAAACGAAATCCGCGCCGCCACGCGCGCGGTTGCGGATTTTTCGAAGATACAGGATTAGCCGCGGACTCGCCGGGCAACAGAGTCGTCATTCCGGGGCGCGCGGAGCGCGAACCCGGAATCTCGAGATTCCGGGTCTGGTCCTTCGGACCATCCCGGAATGACGACTGCTAGTCTAGGTCGAAGCGCTTCAACTCTCGCCCCAAACAAAAGCCCCGCCCGGGCGGGGGGAACCGGACGAGGCTTTCTTGTCCGGCTCGCCGCTGCGGCATCCGGACAATTCGTGCGAACGGGATTTGTCTTACTCGAGCACCTGAACGATGCTTCGTGTTCCTTCGCGCTTGCTGCGCGCCGGCTCTTCTGCCGACACGTATCCCAGCCAATTCATCGCACGCGATATCGTTCCCCGGAAAATGCCGCCTCATACGCGGCATTTTTTGGCATTTTTTGCGAGCGCCGGAACCCGTTGAAGCGACAGGCGTCTCCTATCGCGGCATCGCCCGAGAGGATAAAATGCGGGGCTCGATTCGATTTTTCACAAACGTCATTCCGGAGAGACTTCAATGACCATCACCGCTGCCCACATTCCCGCCATCGTGGCCCTGATCGCCGGCATTTTGATTTTGATCATGCCGCGGCTCCTCAATCTCGTGGTAGCGATTTATCTGATTTGCACCGGCCTGATCGGGCTCGGTTTGCTCAAATGGCTTCACATCTAGCGTTTAAACCGGGGACTCGCGGCTTGCGCGGAACCCTCCAAAGTGGTGTAAGGCGCGCAACTTCCTCCCCTCTCGCGGATTGTTTGTAAGTCATGGCCAAAGCCCTCGCCAAAGCTAAGAAAATCGCTGCGAAATCAAAGTCATCCGCGCAGGTTCGGGCGAAGGCCGCGCCGCCGGACTCTGCCCGCAAGGCGCTCAAAAAGAGCCCGGTCAAACCGGCGCCGAAGCCTGCCGGCAAAGTTGCCGCAAGCAAGCCCGCGCTCGATTCGGCGAAATCGGGAAAATGGGTGTTCACCTTCGGTGACGGCAAGGCCGAGGGCAAAGCAGGGCTTCGCGATTTGCTGGGCGGCAAGGGCGCCAACCTCGCCGAGATGGCCAATCTGGGCCTGCCGGTGCCTCCCGGCTTCACCATCCCTACCTCGGTCTGCACGTATTTCTATGCGCATGACAAATCCTATCCTGCGGCATTGAAGGCGCAGGTCGAAAGGGCGCTGGATCATGTCGGCAAGCTGACCGGCAAGGCTTTCGGCGATCCGAAGAACCCGCTCCTGGTTTCGGTGCGTTCCGGCGGCCGCGCCTCGATGCCGGGCATGATGGATACCGTGCTCAATCTCGGCCTCAACGACAAGACGGTCGAGGCGCTCGCGGAAATGTCCGGCGATCGCCGTTTTGCTTACGACAGCTACCGCCGCTTCATCACGATGTATTCCGACGTCGTGCTCGACTTCGAGCATTCGCACTTCGAGGACATTCTCGATACCTTCAAGGACAGCCAGGGCTATACGCTCGATACCGACTTAACCGGCGACGACTGGGTCGATCTGGTCGGCCGCTACAAGGATGCGGTGGCGCGCGAGACCGGCAGGGATTTCCCGCAGGATCCGCATGCGCAATTGTGGGGCGCGATCGGTGCGGTGTTTTCGTCGTGGATGAACGCGCGCGCGGTGACCTACCGGCGGCTGCATGACATTCCGGAATCCTGGGGCACCGCGGTCAATGTGCAGGCGATGGTGTTCGGCAATATGGGCGAGACCTCGGCGACCGGTGTTGCGTTCACGCGCAATCCCTCGACCGGCGAGAGCAAGCTGTACGGCGAATTCCTGATCAACGCGCAGGGCGAAGACGTGGTGGCGGGCATCCGCACGCCGCAGGACATCACCGAATATGCGCGCAAGGAATCCGGCTCCGACAAGGCGTCGATGGAAACCGCGATGCCCGAGGCGTTCAAGGAGCTGACGCGGATCTACACGCTGCTCGAAAAGCATTACCGCGACATGCAGGACATGGAGTTCACGGTCGAGCAGGGCAAGCTGTGGATGCTGCAGACCCGCGGCGGCAAGCGCACCGCGAAAGCGGCGCTGCGCATCGCCGTCGAACTCGCCAATGAAGGCCTGATCTCCAGGAAGGACGCGGTGTCGCGGATCGACCCGGCATCGCTCGATCAGTTGCTGCATCCGACCATCGACCCCGCCGCCAAGCGCGACGTCATCGCCACTGGCCTGCCGGCTTCTCCAGGCGCCGCGTCAGGCGAAATCGTGTTCTCCTCCGATGAAGCCGCGAAGCTGCAGGCCGATGGCCGCAAGGTCATTCTGGTGCGGATCGAGACCAGCCCCGAAGACATTCACGGCATGCATGCGGCGGAAGGCATTCTGACCACCCGCGGCGGCATGACCTCGCACGCCGCGGTGGTCGCGCGCGGCATGGGCAAGCCCTGCGTCTCCGGCTGCGGCTCTATCCGCGTCGATTACGGCCGCGGCACCATGAGCATCGGTTCGCGCACCTTCAAGACCGGCGATGTCATCACTATCGACGGATCGCTGGGCCAGGTGCTGGCCGGGCGGATGCCGATGATCGAACCGAAACTGTCGGGCGAATTCGGCACGCTGATGGGCTGGGCCGATTCTGTCCGCAAGCTCGGGGTTCGCGTCAACGCCGATACGCCGGAGGATGCACGCACCGCCATCAAATTCGGCAGCGAGGGCATCGGGCTTTGCCGCACCGAGCACATGTTCTTCGAGGAGACGAGAATCCGCACCGTGCGCGAGATGATTCTCGCCGAGGACGAGCAGGCCCGCCGCGCCGCGCTGTCGAAGCTGTTGCCGATGCAGCGTGCGGATTTCGTCGAGCTGTTCGAGATCATGAAGGGCCTGCCGGTGACGATCCGGCTGCTCGATCCGCCGCTGCACGAATTTCTGCCGCACACCCAGGCCGAGATCGAGGAAGTCGCGCGCGCGATGAATACCGATCCGCGGCGGCTCGCCGATCGTGCCCGCGATCTTGCCGAGTTCAATCCGATGCTCGGCTTCCGCGGCTGTCGGCTGGCCATCGCCTATCCCGAGATTGCCGAGATGCAGGCACGCGCGATCTTCGAGGCCGCGGTCGAAGCGGGCAAGCGCACCGGCAAGGCCGTAGGCCTTGAGGTGATGGTGCCGTTGATCGCGACCAAGGCCGAGTTCGACCTGATCAAGGCGCGGATCGACGCGACGGCGCAGTCGGTGATGAAGGAAACCGGCATCAAACTGAGCTATCAGGTCGGCACCATGATCGAACTGCCGCGCGCCTGCCTGATGGCCGGCGATATCGCCAAGACGGCCGAGTTCTTCTCGTTCGGCACCAACGACCTGACGCAGACCACCTATGGCATCAGCCGCGACGACGCCGCGGGGTTTTTGGGCACCTACATCGCCAAGGGAATCCTGGAGATAGATCCCTTCATCTCGGTCGATCGCGACGGTGTCGGCGAACTGGTGAAGATCGGCGTTGCGCGCGGGCGCAAGACCCGCCCGGGCCTCAAGGTCGGGATTTGCGGCGAGCATGGCGGCGATCCCGCCTCCGTTGCGTTCTGCCACGAGATCGGACTGGATTACGTCTCGTGCTCACCCTATCGCGTGCCGATCGCGCGGCTGGCCGCAGCCCAGGCCGCGCTCGGCAAGGCCGTCGCCAGTCAGGCGTGACTTCTGCTCTGTCCTGACGATCAAGACAAAGACGGCGTCATGCCCGGGCTTGTCCCGGGCATCCACGTCTTACAACGTTCGTGAGAGAGAAGACGTGGATGGCCGGGCATAGGCGAGCGGAAGCGACGCCGTCCTTCGGACGGCTACGCCCGGCCATGACGATGGAACCGATGCTCGGTTTTGCATGCATGCAATCTTCATCGCTTCCGTTGACGAGATATTTACCACTTTATTCGAGCGGCTGTTTACCAAGGTTTTCGATGCGAATGCGCAAAGTGCAGCAAATACTTGCGTGTATCGCGCATGCAACGCCGGTTAACTCCCCCGCAACCTAAATTCGATACCAACAGAAAAGATCGAATTGCACGGATGTACTGGGTTCGATCGCGTGTGTGTGGCGTTGCGTGAGCGTATCGATGTTAAAGTTGCGTAACCGGCCGAAGGGCGTGCGTTCCGCGTCCTTCGGCCTTGGTCTTTGCGTCTTCGCATTGATCCCGACAGAAGTCGGATACCAGGATATCGCATCGCTGCTGGCCCGGCAGCCGGGCGTCGCCGAGCGCTGGCAGAAACGGGTGTTCTCCGCCGCCAGCACCATCCAGGTCGCCACCTACAGTTTCGGCCGTCCGATCGGCACCTCCACTCCGCATTCCCTGAACTATCGGCTGGCGAGCCTCGACAACCAGGGCATCGGCATCACCGGTTCGGTCACGCGCAATCCGATTGCGCAGGCGCCGCCGCGCTATCAGCCGTCCGATTTCCCCAAGGTCGATCGCACGCTGAAGGGCGATCGCCTCGTCACCGCGCCGCCCGAGCCGGCTGCGCCCGCCGCGGCCGCACCCTCGAATGAAGACCCGTCGACATCAAATGCCTCGGTGATGGGCGCCAAATCCGCCGCCGCCGCGCCGCCTGCGGATCGCGCACCGCTCGATCCGGAACTTCAGGCGGCGCTGAGCGCGCCGCCGCTCCCGCAATACGATGTATCGCTGTCGCTCGAAGCCCAGCCGCTCGACGATCTGAAAACCGCGCCCGATGCCGCGGCGATCGCGCTTGCGCCGGCGCCGTCGCGCGACGGCTTCTCGGTGAAGACCGCGAGCCTGTTTTTCGGAAGCACCTCGCTCGGCGGGTCCGCGGAGAGCATCGAACGCTGGCAGCCCGGCGAAGAGCCCTTGATCGTGATGCCGGGCGGGCTCCCCGATCCCGACATGAAGGTGATGGCGTCGCTGCCGTCACCGGCGGATGAGCCGTCGAAGGTCATCGAGAGCGGCGAGAGCGTCGCCGTCAAGGGCGAGGTCAACGCCGACAATCAGCGCGCCAAGACGCCGGCCGAACGCCTCGGCCTGTTCGATGAGAAGGCGCGCGCCAAATCGGAGAAGTGCCTCGCCGACGCGGTTTATTTCGAAGCCCGCGGCGAGGCCGTGCGCGGCCAGATCGCGGTGGCGCAGGTGGTGATGAACCGCACCTTCTCCGGTTTTTATCCGAACACCGTGTGCGGCGTGGTCTACCAGAACAAGCACCGTCATATGGCGTGCCAGTTCACCTTCGCCTGCGACAATAACCCCGACGTGGTGAACGAGCCCGACATGTGGGACCGCGCCAGGAAGATCGCCAAGGCGATGCTCGACGGCCAGCTCTGGTTGCCGGAAGTCGCCAAGTCGACGCACTACCACGCTTACTGGGTTCGCCCGTCCTGGGTGAACGAGATGAAGAAGATGTACAAGTTCGGCGTGCACACCTTCTACCGGCCGCGGGCCTGGGGCGATGGCAGCGAGGCGCCGAGCTGGGGAACGCCGGCGCAGACCGCGGCAATTTCAGCGAAGCTCGCGGAGGCCGCGCAGAGCTCGGCCGAGCTGTCGGAATCGACCGTACGGCGGTAAGCGTGTTGGTCGCAATTGTCGTCATTGCGAGGAGCGAAGCGACGAAGCAACCCAGAACCGTCGTATCCAAGATCTGGATTGCTTCGCGGAGCCTGTCATCGGGCGCGCATTCGCGCGACCCGTTGGCTCGCAATGACAGTACTCACGCAGCACCACGCGCTTGTTTGCCAGTCTGACCGCTTCCGTCAGAGCAGCGATATCGGGTCGGCGCGTCAGGAGGCTTATACTCATTACGAGCAAATCGAATGTAGCATGCGTCCCGGGGCGTCCCCGAACGGCCAAATCCGTCAGAGCTGCCCGTTCCGATTTGCAGCGCTGCATTGCGGTGGGCCGTTTCACTAATATGTGGGTTGGGATTTCCATGCTGACGCATTAACTTCGCCCGGCGCGCCGATTTGCTGGCGGCTTTTGCACCTCGCGCGCTCGTCGAAATTTCTTTTGTGATCCACCCAAACCATCGAGGAATTTGCATGGCTGCGATTGATGGCGATCTGCGTCCGGTTTCTGCCGCTGCGACCTGGCGTACGCCGCTGGTGATCATCGTCTGCGGTTGTGTGATCGCCTTGTTGAGCTTCGGCCCGCGATCGAGCCTCGGCTTTTTCATTCAGCCGATGAGCCGGGAGTTTTCATGGGGGCGCGACGTCTTCGGCCTTGCGTTTGCCGTTCAAAATCTGCTGTGGGGGCTGGGCCAGCCGGTTGCCGGCGCGATCGCCGACCGGTTTGGCATCATGCGCGTGATGTGTGTCGGCGCCGTTCTTTACGCAGGCGGTCTGCTGATGATGCGCTACGCGTCGACGCCGCTGTCGCTTGATATCGGCGCCGGGGTCCTGATCGGATTCGGACTGTCAGGCTGTTCGTTCAATCTGGTGCTGTCGGCGTTCAGCAAGCTGCTGCCGCCCGAGCGGCGGGGCGTAGCGCTTGGCGCCGGAACCGCCGCGGGGTCGTTCGGGCAATTCCTGTTCGCGCCGTTCGGCGTGGCAATGATCGACAATCTCGGCTGGCAGTCGGCGTTGACGGCATTCGGGGGCCTGATGCTGCTGATCATTCCGCTTTCGCTGGCGCTCGCCACTCCGCCCGCGACATCGGCCAATGTGCCTGCCGCAGAGCAGCAGCCATTCAGGACGGCGCTGGTGGAAGCGTTCGGTCACCGCTCTTATGTGCTGCTGGTGCTCGGCTTCTTCACCTGCGGCTTTCAACTCGCGTTCATCACCGTGCATTTGCCCGCTTATCTGGTCGATCGCGGCATACCGGCGCAAACCGGCGGCTGGGTGATCGCCGCCATCGGCCTGTTCAACATCGTCGGTTCGATCAGCGTCGGCTGGCTGCAAAACAGGTTTCCGAAGCGCTACATCCTGTCGACGATCTATTTCCTGCGCGCGATGTCGATCGTCGCCTTTATCTCGTTCCCGATCACCACTTTTTCCGCGATCGTGTTCGGCGCTGCCACCGGCCTGACCTGGCTCTCGACGGTGCCGCCGACCTCGGCGCTGGTGGCCCTGATGTTCGGCACGCGCTGGTTTGCGACGCTGTATGGATTTGCCTTTGTCAGCCATCAGGTCGGTGGCTTCCTCGGCGTGCTGCTCGGCGGCATCGTGTTCGAACAATTCGGGTCGTACACACCGATCTGGTGGCTTTCGGTGCTGTTCGGCCTGCTGTCGGCGCTGATCAACCTGCCGATCGTCGAGGCTCCGGTGGCCCGCCCGGTTGCGCAACCGGCCTGATCCGGTAAACATCCCCAAATTCGAAAAAGTTTGGGGGACCCCGCGTTGGCAACATTCAAGGCGATCAGGATCGACAAGGCGGAAAAAGGCACGACTGCCGCGCTCACGCAGTTCGACGAAGCCGAATTGATGGAGGGCGACGTCACCGTGCGGGTCGAATATTCAGCGCTGAACTACAAGGATGGCCTTGCCGTCACCGGCAAGGCCCCGGTGGTGCGGCGTTTTCCGATGATCGCGGGTATCGACCTCGCGGGTACCGTGGAGCACTCGTCGCATCCGCAATGGAAGGCCGGCGACAAGGTGATCTGCACCGGCTGGGGCATGGGTGAGACTCATCTCGGCGCTTACGCCGAGAAGGCGCGCGTCAAGGGCGATTGGCTGGTGCGCCTGCCCGCGGGGATGTCGACGCGCGACGCGATGGCGATCGGTACCGCGGGCTTTACCGCGATGCTCGCGGTGCTTGCGCTGGAGACGCCCGCGGGGGCGGTGGAGTACCGGCTGAAGGTCGCGAGCATCTTCGACCAGTCGCTGACATCGTTCCTCAGCTACGGCGAGCTCAACGACGGCGCCACGGGGCCCGGCTTTCAGCAGCTCGAGGCTGGTCTGGACCAGGGCACCGTGGGCCGCGGGGTGATGATCACGCACAGGCCGCTCAACTCGGTGCCCAGCAGCATCGCGCGCGCCTGGGGCGGCATCTCCGTCCCGGCTCAAATCGCCCGAGGCGGCGTCGTCTCGTTCTGGGACGAGGTGCGCTGGGACGGACGACCCGGCGAGCGCAGCATCTGGATCGTGAAGCCCGACGGCCGGGAGCGGCCGCAGGCCGTGAAGCGCGTCGTACTCAAGGGCACGACCCCGCTCACCATCTACCGGCCGTACGCGGTGGCGTGCGGGAAGACGCGGGTTCCGGTGATGGACATGCCGATCCCGCTGATGGCCTTCCAGGAGTCGCGCGGCGACGTGTGGGACAAGTACGTCGCCAAGAACATCGACATGAGACACGGCGTGGGTGTTGTCGTCGGCGTGAACAACCAGGGTGTGCTCGCGGACCTCGTGTACATCATCGTCGAGCAGGGCCCCAATCCCACCACCTTCGAGGTGGTGATGACCTGGTACGATCGCGATGTCGAGTCGCCCGGGGGCGGCGGTCCCGTCCTCATGCGCTACGACGAGTAGCCGTCGGAACCTCGCGCTGGCCTGCGCCCTCCTGCTGGGCGCGGGCGCTCTCGTCCCGCCCGCACTCGGGGCCTTCGAGCGCGCTGCGCCCGCGCTCCCGCCGGGCGTGCCGTCCGCGGACCGGGCGCGGATCG
>JBGQCE010000063.1:0-10562 GCA_041495185.1 Bradyrhizobium sp. | reverse complement strand
CGCAGTCGCGAACGCGCGGCATATAAGAAGCAGGTCTTGGGCATGTCAAGCAAACCCCGCAACTCCGCCAACTACTTGTAAACCGCCTCTATTCCGGCCGGACGCCGGGGAAAACGGTCCGCATCTGGGCACAGAAGCGGAAGCATCAGGATTTGCGGTAGCGGATCAGGGAGAAATGCCCCATCGGCGGCATCGGGCGGCGTTCGGTCAGGCTGACGCCGCCGTGTTTTGCGGCCCAATTCACCAGACGCGCCCAGGGAAATTCCGGCCGCCAGCCGAGCCGCCGCGCCAAGGGTGCGAACGCCAGTTCGAAGATGCGGCGCGGGCCGCTCTCGGCGCCGATGTGATTGACCAGAATAAGTTCGCCGCCGGGCTTCAACACGCGGATGAAATCATCCAGCGTGGCTTCGGGATCGGGCACCGCGGTGATGACATATTGCGCCACCACCGCATCGAAAAACGAATCCGGGAATGCCAGATTTTTGGCGTCCATCACCGCGAGCATCTCGACATTGTGAAGACCCAGCGCGCGTACGCGGCTCTGTGCCTTGCGCAGCATCGGTTCGGAGATATCGACGCCGCACAATTTCGTGGTCGGCGAATAGTCCGACAGCGACAGACCGGTGCCGACGCCGACGTCGAGAATCCGGCCGCCGATCTTGTCGGCTTCCACGATGGTCGACTGGCGGCCGTGATCGAAAACCTTGCCGAACACCAGATCGTAGACCGGCGCCCAGCGCCCATAAGCCTTTGCGACCCCCGCGCGGTCGATATCTGACGCCATGCCCCCGCCCTGAAAATTTTATCCGCGCATCGCCTCGACGAGCGGGCGCGCCGCGCCCCTGGCGGTTGCGCTCTTCGCGGTCGCGCTTTGGATAAATCCGCCGCCGAGCACGCGCGCCTGGCCCGAGGGTGCATCGTAGAACACGCAGGCCTGGCCGGGGGATACGCCCTCTTCGCCCGCGACGAGTTCGACTTCATAGCCGCCATCGGCCGCGCGCAGCCACGCCGGCTGCGGCGCGCGGGTCGAGCGCACGCGCACGAAAATCTCGAGCCCCTCGCCGACCGCGCGGTCGAGTGCGCCGTCGCCGATCCAGTTGATGTCGCGCAGCACGATGCGATCCATCCGCAACGCCTCGCGCGGTCCGACCACGACGCGGCGGCTGGCGGCATCGAGCCGCACCACATAGAGCGGCGCGCTGGAGGCGATGCCCAGTCCCCGCCGCTGGCCGACGGTGAAATGAACGATGCCCTGATGCCTGCCGATAGTACGTCCTTCGAGGTCGACGATATCGCCGGGCAGAACCGCATTCGGCCTCAAGCGGCCGATGATGTCGGTATAGCGCCCGGTGGGCACGAAGCAGATGTCCTGGCTGTCGTGCTTGTCCGCGACCGGGAGATCGAAGCGGCGCGCCAGTTCACGCGCCTGTGGCTTGGTCATGTCGCCCAGCGGAAAGCGCAGGAAGTCGAGCTGCTCGCGCGTGGTCGCGAACAGGAAATAGCTCTGGTCGCGGTTGGCGTCGGCGGCGCAAACAAGCGCCCGCGACCCGTCGGCGAGAGGGCGCGAGGCGACATAATGGCCGGTGGCGAGCGCCGAGGCGCCGAGCTCGCGCGCGGTCGCCAAGAGATCGCGAAACTTGATCGAGCGGTTGCACTCGATGCAGGGCACCGGCGTTTCACCCGAGACATAGCTGTCGGCGAAGTTATCGATCACCGATTCACGAAAGCGGTTCTCGTAATCCAGCACGTAGTGCGGGATGCCGAGCCGCTCGGCGACATTGCGCGCATCGTGGACGTCCTGCCCGGCGCAGCAGGCGCCCTTGCGATGGGTGGCCGCGCCATGATCGTAAAGCTGAAGCGTGATGCCGACGACGTCGTAGCCTTCGGACTTCAACAGCGCGGCCGTCACCGAGGAATCGACGCCGCCGGACATGGCGACGACGACCCTGGTGTCCTGCGGACGGCCTTCAAGATCCAGACTGTTGAGCATGGTTCCGGTCATTGATGCGATCGCGGCGGCATCGGGCACTTTCCACGATCAGTAGCCATTTAGCGGCTGAAAAGCTGCTCTTTAATATAGGCCGTATTCTCGTGAGGCAATCACGCTCACCCCTTTTGCATGCGGCAAACGGCAAATCTTGCCGCCGGGCAGAAAAGGGGGCGTCGCCCGCGGCTCGGCCGTTCGCCGGAATAACTCTCAAGACATTGAAATTTATAGATATTTTTCGGGAACCCGGGGTGGCCCGGTCCTTGCTGATCTCAGTTCCAGTTTCATCGCAAGAGGCCGCCCGTGGTCAGCGTCACGTCAGAAGTAGCAGCAAGCGTGTCCTTTCAGACCGCGCAGCCGAAGGCTGCCCGGCCCGATCCTTCGCAGGCGAGCGATAGTTTCGGAGCGCTGCTCGACAGCAGCACGCCCACCAACACCGGTAATTCCGGCGCGACCTCCGTGGCACCGCAGCAATCCGCATCGCAGCGCCGCGCCGATGATGCGGCGGCAAACGCCGATAACTCGCGGTCCCGCGACACCGCGTCTGCCGACCAGGCGGCAAGGAACAATTCGGACGATCGCGACGCTGCCGCCAGGCAGGCTTCCGACGCCAATGCCGTCGCCAACGTGGACGCCAACACTCAGGCGGTCCAGCAGTCCCGGGCGGAATCCAGCGCCCCGAAAGCCGGCAGCGCGAAACCAGCCGAAAAGCCGTCTTCCGACAAGACTTCCCAAGCCGATGCTTCGACGGTTGCTGCCTCCGCACCGCAAGACGGAGCGGCGGCGACGCCGAATGCGGATGCGATCGCGGTCGCCGTTGCGATCCCCGTCACGACAGCATTGACGGATGCTCCCGCAGTAACGCCGACATCCGGCGATGCCACGGCGCCGCTTGCGATTGCGGCAGCGGCCATCGCAGCCAGCTCTCAGGCCGCCGCCGCACCGGCAGCGACAGAAACAGCTACAGCAACGCCATCGGCACCGGCAGATGATCCAGCCGCTGCTACGGCAGCGGCAGTTGCTCCCGCGAATACCGCAGCGACGGCCGCGACGGTAAAGATCGCTGTTCAGGCGGCGGCGAGCGAGGCAGTCGCCACACCCGTCAAGCAGCAGGCAACGCAGACCGATTCAGCCGCTGCAACGACGGCAACTGCGGTAACGGAAGCGGTATTGACCGCTTCTGTCGCCGCGACGACCCCCGTTGCACCGAAAACCACGCCCCTCAAGGCACCTGTCGCGGAATCCGCGAAGACCGTAGCACCGGGCACTCCGGAAACCATTTCGGGCGCGCCCGATCCGTCCGCAGTCGCCACACCAACTGATGCGGTCCGCAACAACGCCGTACAACAGCCGGTCGTCACAGCCAGGCAGGAAACCGGAGGGGACATCATCGACACGGCGAAAGCCGATGCCTCCGCCGCCTCCTCGTCGACGTCAGTGGCCACTGCGGCCACCCATGATCATGCGCCGGTCACCGCGACTGCGAGTGTGCCAACCGATTCCGTGGACGCCGGCGCTCAGGCGACCGGCGCTGTCCAGCCGCAGCTCCCCTCGGCAGTGGTCGCCGCGCCGGTAGCCCCCCTCGCCGTCATGGTCGCAACCAATGCGCCGGTGCCGTTGAACGGGCTCGCGCTTGAGATCGCCGCTTCCGCCCGAAGCGGCAAGAGCCATTTCGAAATCCGGCTCGACCCGGCCGACCTTGGCCGCATCGATATTCGCATCGATGTCGATCGCAATGGCCAGGTGACTTCGCATTTGACGGTCGAAAAGCCGGAAACGCTGTCCATGCTGCGCCAGGACGCACCCCAGTTGCAGCGCGCGCTGGATGACGCCGGATTCAAGACCGGCGATGGCGGCCTGCAATTCAGCCTGCGCGACCAGTCCTCTTCCGGCCAGAACAACGGCAACGAAACCAGCCGCAACGTACAGCGCCTGGTGATCAGCGACGAAGACACGATCGCCGCGGCGATCGCGGGACAAACCTATGGCCGCGTGCTCGGATCGAGCAGCGGCGTCGACATCAGAGTCTGAGGAGACGGACATGACAACAGCAGCAGCAGGCGTGGCCAGCCAGGTCGTATCGGGAACGACGCCGCTCCCGGCCTCCTCGGGCTCTTCGCTGAGTTCGACCACCGGCAGCACGCTCGCCGGAAACTTTCAGGCGTTCCTGACGCTGCTGACGACGCAATTGCGACACCAGAATCCGCTCGATCCGCTGGACACCAACCAGTTCACCCAGCAACTCGTCCAATTCGCTGGAGTCGAGCAGCAACTCAAGACCAACACAGAGCTGAGCACGCTGGTCTCGCTGCAGCAGACCGCCCAATCGACCCAGGCCCTGGGGTTCGTCGGCAAGACCGCGGTGGTCGACGGCTCTACCGCGGCGCTGACCAACGGTTCAGCCACCTGGAAACTGGGCGTTCCGACGAATTCCAACGTCAAAATCTCCATCACCAACAGCACCGGGCAAACCGTCTTCACCGGCAGCTACGCGGTCAACGCGAGCGAGAATCAGACCTTCGCCTGGGACGGCAAGGGCAATGACGGCACGCAGTGGCCGGACGGCAAGTACAACCTGACCGCCACCGCCGCCGACACCGCGGGCAATTCCGTGGCCGTCTCCACCCAGATCCAGGGCCTGGTCAACTCGGTGGATCTCACCCAGTCGCCGCCTTTGCTGTCGATCAACGGCCAGACCTATACCGTCAGCCAGATCAAGAGCATCATCGGCTAATCCGGTGGCCTGTGGCGATCGGGCCCGGAAATAAATTATCAGTTCATTCACAAGTCCGGTTCGGCCCGGCGTCTCCGGACGCCAGGCCGAAGGAACTTTGCAGGCATTTTCAAGGAGATTCTTATTGAAGCCCTTAGCTTAGGTAAATTTTAAGTAGCGGGGCGTAGGTTGTGACCTGTGAGTTCAGTGGTTGAGAGTTTGTGAGTACGCCATGACAGAGCCCCATCGCCCGAGGGTAAAATACGTCATCGGGCCTGACGGTAGTCCGTTAACAATTGCGGATTTGCCCGCGCCCGGGACCAAACGGTGGGTTATTCGCCGTAAAGCCGAAGTCGTTGCCGCAGTCCGCGGCGGCCTGCTCTCCCTTGAGGAGGCCTGCAGCCGCTACACGCTGACGGTCGACGAATTCCTTTCCTGGCAGTTTTCCATCGATCAGCACGGCCTGGCGGGACTGCGCACCACCCGTATCCAGCAATATCGCCAATAAGCGCTCGCCAGAACCAACAGGATTTGATGAAAATCGGCCTCGCTTTGTGAGGCCGATTTTTTTCATTCTGAACTTTCGCCCCAGCCCTTAACCTTCGTTAACCATATCGAAACCATCCCATAGGCAATAATTGCCCAGTCGGCTCTTGGGGCCGAATCTCAGGGGCGGTTGGTTTGCAGGGTCTTGCAGGTTTCCTAAAAGGACTGGGCGCTTCGCGCCTGATGGCGATGGTCGCGGTGACAGCCGCGCTGATCGGCTTCTTCGCGTTTGTCATCATGCGTGTCACCACGCCGCAGATGACCACCCTCTTTACCGACCTCAGCGTCGAGGACTCCTCCGGCGTCGTCAAGGAACTGGAACGCCAGGCGATTCCCTTCGAGCTGCGCAACGAGGGCGCCGCAATTCTGGTGCCGAAGGACAAGGTTACGCGGCTGCGCATGAAGCTCGCCGAGGGCGGCCTGCCCAAGGGCGGCGGCGTCGGCTACGAAATCTTCGACAAATCCGACGCGCTCGGCACCACGAGCTTCGTCCAGAACATCAATCATCTGCGCGCGCTGGAGGGCGAACTTGCCCGCACCATCCACGCCATCGACCGCGTTCAGGCGGCGAGAGTGCATCTGGTGCTGCCGGAGCGGCCGCTGTTTTCGCGCGAGACGCCCGAGCCAACGGCCTCGATCGTCGTGCGCGTGCGCGGCGCGCTCGAACCGCAGCAGATAAAGGCCATCCGCCACCTGGTCGCCTCTGCCGTCAACGGCCTGAAGCCGCAGCGGGTGTCGATCGTCGATGAAGCCGGTCACCTGCTCGCCGACGGCGCAAGCGGCGACGCCGATAGTGCCGTCGCAGACGAACGCCGCGCCGGCCTCGAGAAGCGGATGCGCAATCAGGTCGAGGCGATCGTGTCGTCGGTGGTCGGAGCGGGGCGCGCGCGTGTCGAGCTCTCGGCCGACTTCGACTACAACAAGATTACCCAGACCTCGGACCGCTTCGATCCCGAAGGCCGGGTGCTGCGCTCGAGCCAGACCCGGGAAGAATCCTCCGCAACCGCCGACAACGCGGGTCAGGTTACCGTCAACAACGAATTGCCGGGCAATCAGAACAGGGACAACGCGACACCCGCGCGCGACCAGAGCAAGAAAACCGAGGAAACCAACAACTACGAGATTTCCCGCACCACCAAGACCGAAGTGACCGAGGCCGGGCGGGTCAACCGCATCTCGGTCGCCGTGCTGGTCGACGGCAGCTATTCCAAGAACGACAAGGGCGAGATGGTCTATCAGGAACGCAGCAAGGAACAGCTCGACCGCATCGCGGCCCTGGTGCGCTCGGCGATCGGCTTCGATCAGAAGCGCGGCGACCAGGTCGAGGTCGTCAACCTGAAATTCGCCGAAGCGCCGGCAGTCATCCCGGTCGCAGAGCCGGCCGGACTGCTCGGCATGCTGCAGTTCACCAAGGACGACGTGATGTACGTCATCGAGCTCGGCGTCATGATGCTGCTCGGCCTGGTGGTGCTGTTCATGGTGATCCGGCCGCTGGTCAAGCGCATCCTGGCTTCCGAAGGGATGGCCCCGTCCGCGGCCGACGGATCGATGCCGGCCCTGACCGACGGCAGCGCCCAACATACCGCGCCCGGGCAGAATCTCGTTACCAACGCCACCGCGCAGCTGATCGACGTCGCCCAGGTGCAGGGCCAGGTCCATGCCCAGTCCGTGCATCGCGTCGGTGAACTGGCCGAGCGAAACCCGAACGAAACCGCTTCCATTGTTCGTCAATGGCTCACCGAACAGCCCGCGTGATCTGACATGGCCGTACCGCAAACCACAAACGCCAACGATATCACCAGCGTCATCGCCACGCTGGCGGGCCGACAGGGCAATCGCCCAAAAGGCCCTCCGCTGAGCGGCCCGAAGCGCGCCGCGGTCCTGATGCTGGCGCTGGGCGAACAATATGGCGGCAAGGTCTGGTCGCTGCTCGACGACGATGAAGTGCGGGAACTGTCGATGGTGATGTCGACGCTTGGCACCGTCGAGGCCGACGTGGTGGAAGACCTGCTGCTCGAATTCGTATCGCGGATGTCGGCATCCGGCGCGTTGATGGGAACGTTCGACGGCACCGAACGGCTGCTGCAGCTATACCTGCCGCCCGAGCGCGTCACCGGCATCATGGACGAAATTCGCGGCCCCGCCGGCCGCAACATGTGGGAGAAGCTCTCCAACGTCCAGGAAGAGGTGCTCGCCAACTATCTCAAGAACGAATATCCGCAGACCATCGCCGTGGTGCTGTCGAAGTTGAGGCCGGAGCATGCCGCTCGCGTGCTCGCGATCCTGCCCGAGGACATGGCGCTCGATGTGGTCGGCCGGATGCTGAAGATGGAGGCGGTGCAGAAGGAAGTGATCGAGCGCGTCGAACAGACGCTTCGCGTCGAATTCATGTCGAACCTGTCGCAGACGAGGCGTCGCGACGCCCACGAGGTGATGGCCGAGATCTTCAACAATTTCGACCGCCAGACCGAAACCCGTTTCATCACCTCGCTGGAGGAAGAAAACCGCGAATCCGCCGAACGCATCAAGGCGCTGATGTTCACCTTCGACGACCTCGTCAAGCTCGACTCCGGTTCGGCCCAGACGTTGATGCGCAACATCGACAAGGACAAGCTCGGCGTCGCGCTGAAGAGCGCCAACGAAGACGTCCGCGGCTTCTTCCTCGGCAACATGTCCTCCCGTGCCGGCAAGATGCTGCTCGACGACATGGCGGCGATGGGACCGGTGCGGTTGCGCGACGTCGACGAGGCGCAGGCGCTGCTCGTCAATCTCGCCAAGGACCTCGCGGCCAAGGGCGAAATCATGCTGACCAAGAACCGCGCCGACGACGAGCTGGTGTACTGATGGCCGCCCCCGCAAAATTCCTGTTCGACATGGACTTTTCCACGCCGGACAAGTCGCGCGAACGACCCGCCACGCCGTCGGAAATCGCGCAGAAGATCGCCTCCGCCGAGGGCAGAGCCTATCGCGACGGCTACGAGGCCGGGCAGCGCGAGGCGAAGGCGGAAAGCGACCGCCGCACTGCGCTGGCGCTTGAGGAGATCGGCATCGCCATCCGGGACATCGCGGCACGCTACGCCGGCATCGAAATCCGGATGGAGACCGAGGCCGTCGACGTCGCGGTCGCGGTCGCGCGCAAACTGTGCAGCGAGCTGATTTCAGGCGAGCCGCTCGCCGAGATCACCGGGCTGGTCAGCGACTGTTTCTCCCACCTGGTGTCGACGCCGCATCTCGTAGTCCGGATCAATGATTCCCTTTACGAGGCCACGCGCGAGCGGATCGAGCGGCTGGCGAAACAAAGCGGCTTCGAGGGCCGTCTTGTGATTCTGGCAGAGCCGGAAATCGAGACCGGCGATTGCAGAATCGAATGGGCCGATGGCGGCGTCGTGCTGGAGCGCGCGGCGATCGAAGCCAAGATCGACGAACTTGTCGGGCGCTACGTCGCGTCCCGCAATCAGGCTGAAACTTAAGGCCATGAGGATTGAACCATGAGTGACACCGACGCACAGGTCCCGCTTCCGGATCTCAACGCCGCCGATACGTCGGCGGTCGATGACGTGGCCTATACCGACGACGAACAGGCCTCGCGCGTCGCCGCCGACCTGGAAGCCGTGTTCGACGTGCCCGTGCAGGTCTCGGCCGTGCTCGGCCGCTCGAAGATGGATGTCGGCGAACTGTTGAAACTCGGGCCCGGCACGGTGCTCGAACTCGACCGCCGCGTCGGCGAAGCGATCGACATCTATGTCAACAACCGGCTGGTGGCGCGCGGCGAGGTGGTTCTGGTGGAAGACAAGCTTGGCGTGACCATGACGGAAATCATCAAGGCGGAACGCACCTGAGGGCTCTTTTCTTAGCGATACGCGCATAACGGGCGCGAACAGACGAACAGGAGATTACCATGCGGCTTCTCATCGTTGGCACACTGAAAGGCCAGCTTACGACAGCCACCAAGATCGCCATGGATAACGGCGCTTCCGTCACGCATGCGGAGGATCACGAACAGGCGATGCGGGTTTTGCGCGGCGGCAAGGGCGCCGACCTGTTGCTGGTCGACGTCGCCCTCGACATCCGCGACCTGGTGATGCGGCTCGAGGCCGAACACATCCACGTGCCGATCGTCGCCTGCGGCATCTCCAACGACGCCCGCGCGGCGGTGGCCGCAATCCACGCCGGCGCCAAGGAATACATCCCGCTGCCGCCCGATCCGGAACTGATCGCCGCGGTGCTCGCCGCCGTCGCCAACGATTCGCGCGATCTGGTCTATCGCGACGAAGCGATGGCCAAGGTGATCAAGCTGGCGCAGCAGATCGCGGGCTCCGACGCTTCCGTGATGATCACCGGCGAATCCGGAACCGGCAAGGAAGTGCTGGCGCGCTACGTCCACACCCGCTCAAACCGCGCCAAACGGCCGTTCATATCAATCAATTGCGCAGCGATCCCCGAGCACCTGCTCGAATCCGAATTGTTCGGCCACGAGAAGGGCGCCTTCACCGGCGCAGTGGCGCGGCGCATCGGAAAATTCGAGGAGGCGACCGGCGGCACGCTGCTGCTCGACGAAATCTCCGAAATGGACGTGCGGCTGCAGTCCAAATTACTGCGCGCCATCCAGGAACGCGTGATCGATCGGGTCGGCGGCACCCGGCCGGTGCCGGTCGATATCCGCATTATCGCGACCTCGAACCGCAACCTCGCCGACGCCGTGCGCGAAGGCACCTTCCGCGAGGATCTGCTGTTCCGGCTCAACGTCGTGAACCTGAAGATACCGCCGTTGCGCGAACGCCCGGCGGATATTCTGGAACTGGCGCAGCACTTCGCCAAGAAATATGCCGAGGCCAATGGCGTGCCGCTGCGGCCGGTCTCGGCGGATGCGAGGCGGGTACTGACCTCCAACCGCTGGCAGGGCAATGTCCGCGAACTGGAAAACACCATGCACCGTTCGGTGCTGATGGCGCAGGGCGACGAGATCGGCGCCGACGCCATCCTGACGCCGGACGGCGACCGTCTCGATACCACCAAGACCGTGCCGGCGGTGGCGCACGCCACTTTCGCCGCCGAACAGGTGACCCGCGCGCTGGTCGGACGCACCGTCGCCGATGTCGAGCGCGATCTCATTCTGGAGACGCTGAAACATTGCCTCGGCAATCGCACCCATGCCGCGAATATCCTCGGCATCTCGATCCGGACGCTGCGCAACAAGCTGAACGAATATTCCGACGGCGGATTGCCGGTCACGCCCGCCGGCGCCGGCGACTATCACCGCGTTTCCGCGACGGCGTGATATGGCCGTCTTTGCGAGGAGCGTAGCGACGAAGCAAT